>NZ_MAEY01000002.1:0-62260 GCF_002013745.1 Mycobacterium sp. D16Q16 | reverse complement strand
ACGGCACGGCTGAACCAGTCGTCGACATTGGGCACCGTCAGGTGAATGGTCACCGGAGTACCGCCGAGCGCGGTGGGGGTGCTGGATTTCCCGTCGTTGTACTCGGGGAAGTCGTCGTTCATCATGATCGTCGTGCCGTTGATCTTCACGGCAGCGTGCATCACTTTGCCGTCGGGAGTCTCCAGCAGGCCGAGCTCTTCGGCGCCAAAGGCGTTCTTATAGAACTCGATCGCCGCGCGGGAATCCTCGACGATGATGTAGGGAGAGACAGAGGGTTCTACAGGTGGGAGGTCGGGAGAGGTCATAGGCCCCACCCAACCATCTCACGCGTAGTGACGCCAGGACTTCGGGTTAAGCACCCACCCGAGAGCGCAGCAGCCCGAATCCTTCCACGGACTCGATGGAGCGCGGCCCCGGTCCTACATAGAGCGCGGCCGGACGCACCAGCTTGTCGAGACGCTTCTGCTCCATGATGTGTGCGCTCCAGCCCGCGGTGCGGGCGCAGGTGAACATTGCCGGCATCATGCGGGTCGGTACCTGTGCGAAGTCCAGAATGACCGCTGCCCAGAACTCGACATTGGTTTCGATGACGCGATCCGGACGACGTTCCCGCAGCTCGGACAGGGCAGCCTGTTCGACGGCGGCCGCCACCTCGTAGCGCGCGGCGCCGAGACGCTTGGCCGTACTGCGCAGCACGCGCGCACGCGGATCCTCGGCGCGGTATACCCGGTGGCCGAAGCCCATGAGCTTTTCGCGGCGGTCCAGAATGCCCTTGATGACGCCGCGGGCGTCACCCGTCTTTTCGGCCTGTTCGATCATCGGCAGCACGCGGGCAGGTGCGCCGCCATGCAGCGGGCCACTCATCGCGCCTACCGCACCCGAGAGCGCGGCAGCCACATCGGCGCCGGTGGAGGCGATGACCCGGGCGGTGAACGTGGAGGCGTTCATGCCGTGTTCGGCGGCCGACACCCAGTAGGCGTCGATGGCCTCGACATGCTTAGGGTCTGGCTCACCCTGCCAGCGAGTCATGAAACGTGATGTGACGGTGGAGCATTCGTCGATGACCTTTTGTGGCACGGCGGGCAGGGAACTGCCCCGCGCGGACTGGGCGACATACGAGAGGGCCATTACCGAGGCGCGGGCCAGCTGATGGCGCGCGATGGAATCCTCGGTGTCCAACAGCGGCTCAAAGCCCCAGATGGGCGCGAGCATGGCGAGTCCGGCCTGTACATCGACGCGGACATCCCCGGTGTGCACCGGGATGGGGAAGGGCTCGGCGGGCGGGAGTCCCTGGCCAAACTTGCCGTCGACCAACAGTGCCCACACATCGCCGAAAGTCACCCGTTGGGCGACCAGATCGTCGATGTCGACACCGCGGTAGCGCAGCGCCCCGCCGTCCTTGTCGGGCTCGGCGATCTCGGTGGCGAAGGCGGTCACGCCCTCCAGTCCAGGTGCGAAATCCGCTGGTAGCGGCGCTGCAACCGTCATGATTCTCGACTCCCTACCTGTGGGTAACAACTCGGTAAAGGCGATTCTTGCACCCACAATTAAGGGTGATTCTTAGTTCGTTCGATCTCTCTTAAGCGCCCGCCTGTAGCGTGCTTTTCGTGACCGAATGGCTGCGCTCGGACTACCGTCCCGGAGAAAAGGACGGCAGTGGCGATCTGGATGTTGACTGGCTTGCCGATGGCTGGCTTCCCTTGCTACACAAATGGTTTGACCTCGCGGTGTCCTCGGGCATCCCGGAACCGAACGCGATGGTGCTCGCTACTGTCGACAACGGCCGTCCGGTGACGCGCACGGTGCTGTGCAAGGGTTTCGACTCCGCGGGTGTGACGTTCTTCTCAAACTACGACTCCGCCAAGGGGCGCCAGCTCGACCACGCGCCGTATGCGAGTGTCACCTTTCCCTGGTACGCGCTGGGGCGGCAGGTCCACGTGCGCGGCGCGGTGACCAAGGTCGATCCGGCCCAGACCGCCAATTACTGGACCAACCGTCCGCGCGGATCGCAGCTGGGTGCCTGGGCGTCACAACAGTCGGCGCCCATCGAATCGCGAGCGGCGCTGTTGGCTCAGCTCGATGATGTCACCGCACGGTTCGCCGAGGTGGAGACGGTGCCGGTGCCGCCGAACTGGGGTGGTTATGTGATCGCTCCCGACACGGTGGAGTTCTGGCAGGGCCGTGAGAACCGCGTACACAACCGGATTGTCTTGCAAGACGGACGGATTGAGCGGCTGCAGCCCTGACACCCATGTGGATCACCCTGCTAGTGATGGCCATTGCCGTCAGCTTCGAACCCTTCCGTCTGGGTATGACGGTGCTGATGTTGAGTCGGCCACGCCCACAGCTGCAACTACTGGCATTCCTGTGCGGTGGTTTCGTCATGGGAATGGCGGTGGGGCTGGCGGTGCTGTTCGCCTTCCGGCACGTGTCCACCGGATCAGCACAGTTCACGTTGCCGCGGGTACAGGTTGGCATCGGGGTGGCGGCACTGCTGGTCGCCGCGTTACTGGCCTCGCGTGTGCGGGGTCCGACCTCCAACGCACAGTTGGACAAGGTCACCGCGCGTATCCAGTCCATCGCGACGGGTGGCTCGCTGTGGGTGGCCGCCGTCGCGGGTCTGGGGATCGCGCTGCCCTCCGTCGATTTCCTGGCCGCACTTGCCGTGATCGTGGCCTCGGGTTCTGCACCAGCCACGCAGGTCAGCGCGCTGCTGATGTTCAACATCATCGCCTTCGCGCTGATCGAAGTTCCGTTACTGGCTCATCTTGCTGCGCCGGAGCGGACGGCCGAGGCGATGGCACGGCTGAACAGCTGGATACAGTCCAACCGTCGCCGCAACATCGCGCTGGTGTTGGCTCTGGTCGGATGCGTGTTGCTCGCGGTGGGGATTGCCGGCATCTGACGGCGTTTTCACCACCGAACGCGGGGTCAGGCAACCCCGACGCGAGTGTCCGCGTCCAACCGGGTGAACTGGTCCTGGAGATACTGCTCGACGCAGGCCGCACGCCGGATCTTGCCGCTTGTCGTGGTGGGAAGCGATCCGGGCGGCACGAGAACGAGATCTCCGACATTCACGCCGTGCTCATTGGATATCGCCGAGGTGATCTCGTTCTTGATCTCCTCGAGCCAGCGCGCCGCCTCTTCATCAGAATCGCCGCGCTTCTTGAGCTCGATGACGGTCACCAGCTTCTCGGTGCTGTCGAACGGAACCGATATCGCCGCGACCCGGCCGCGCGTGATCTCTTGAACCGTGGCCTCGATGTCCTCGGGATAGTAATTGCGTCCGCGGATGATCAGCAGGTCCTTGATGCGTCCGACGATGAACAGCTCGTCTTCGGAGATGAATCCCAGGTCACCGGTTCTCAACCAGGGCCCGTCCGGGGTGCCGGGCGACGGGTCGAGCACCGTTGCCCCGAAGCACCGCTGCTCCTCGGGCGACTTACGCCAGTAGCCGGAGGCCACATTTTCGCCGTGTACCCAGATCTCGCCGACCACGTCCGGTGCGCACTCCCGGTGTGTGTCGCTGTCGATGATCCGCACGGTGGGGGACTGCGGCACGTGGTACTTGACCAGTGCCGTCCCTGTCCCCGCCGGGCAACGCTGAACGCGGCCCGCGGACAGTTCTTCGACGTCGAAATGAGTCGCCGGCGTTGCCTCGCTCCATGTTCCGGAGGCCACGAAGACCGTTGCCTCCGCCAGCCCATAGGAAGGACGCATCATGTGATCCTGGAAATTGAAATGCGCGAACCGATCCACGAAGCGGCGCAAGGTGGCCTGTTCGACGCGTTCGGCGCCGCTGATGATGCCGAGCACCCCGCCCAGGTCGAGCCCGTCCAGGTCGCTGTCGGTGGTCTTGCGGGCCGCCATATCAAAGGCGAAGTTGGGTGCCGATGACCACGCGTGCGGACTCTTGGCCAGCGTGCGCACCCACCTTGACGGGCTTTCCAGGAATGCCATCGGACTGCTCAATTCGGCGCGATAGCCGCCCAGGATGGGGGCGCAGACTCCCAGCACCAAACCCATATCGTGATAGAAGGGCAACCACGACACGATGGTGGCGGACGACGGGATCCTGGAGCCAGTGTCCACGAAGAAGCTGCGCATCAGCTGATCGAAATTGGCCTGCAGATTGCGATGCGACAGCATGACGCCGGTGGGCGTTCGGGTCGAACCCGAGCTGTACTGCAGGTATGCGATGTTGGGCACGTCGGCCGGTGCGATGCTCGGCCCGCCGTCGATATCGAGGCGCAACCCGTCGATTTCGATGATCTTGGGGGCAATCGCGAGGCGCGACTGATCGACGTAGTCGCCGACGTCCCCGGCGACCGCCGATGTTGTGAGGACAACCGAAGGTGACGTGTCGTCGAAGACGGCACTCACCCGATCAAGACTTGAGCCGCGGTGCGGCAGGGGGAGCGGCACCGCGATCAGCCCGGCCTGCATGGAGCCGAGGAAGGCCAGGATGTACTCGAGGCTCTGCGGAGCCAGGATCAAGGCCCTATCGCCGACCGCCGCGTGCTGACTCAGCTCGCGGGCCACATTGAAGGTGCGGCGTGACAACTCCGACCACGTGAGGCTCTCGGCGATACCGGCCGGGTTGTGGGTGTAGTCGGTGAAGGTGAACGCGATGTCATCCGGACGCAGGCTGGCACGTCCGTGCAGCATCGAGAGGATGGATGACTGGGTTGAAGGTGTCATGTGTTTCGTCCGTACTTAATTGGGAGGGTTCGAGCGGGTGCCGTTACCCAGCACGGCCAGGGCGCCGCTGGTGATCTGTGAAATCGGGTCGGAGCCGCCGCCGAACGTCGCCTGATTGGCCGGCGCGGTGACTTTTGCGGGGTCGAAGCCGCGCACCGGATCCACAGTGATCGGTGCCGTTGCAGGATCGTCGTTTCGTGAATAACCGGCATCCACCCGGGGTTGCAGGATCGCGTCGAGCCTGTTCAGTGTTTCCTCGGGTACCCCGAGATACTTGAAGCCCAGCACCAGGGGAAGGTGCTGCTCGGGGATGAAGTAGGTCGTCGTCGACCCTCCCCGGGAGTTGAACTCCGTCCTGATGTTCTGCGCCGGAACCATTTTCGGGTTGGTGAAGGCAATGGCGGTGTGACCGGTGGCCAGACCCGCGATGGCGTTGGCGACCGCGAACAGGTTGTCCGGCCGGTCCGGCCAGTCCGCGATGCTGTCGTAGGCGGAGATGAACTGATCGGTGTGGTACTGACTTTCCACTGGCGCCGGTACCGGATAGTCCATGAACGGCACGACGGAGCCGACGGGGAAGTTCTGCGTCAGGAAGCTCTCACTGAAGGGGCTTTTCGCGATCGGGTCGCCGAACGTCGCAAAGGTGAGTGAATCCGGCGCCGGTGCTGTCGGATCGGTTGCCAACGCCGATTTGACGGCGTTGAGCACGAGCGCTCCCTCGGACAACCCCATCGCCGTTCCGGGACCGCCGGTGCGAATGGCGTTTTCGAGGTTGGGTTCTCCGATGTCGATCGACTCGCCGATGCTGGGGCCATCCAGACCCAAGCCGGGCATGATCTTTTCCCCCACCGGACCGATTCCGGGGAGCAGCCGCTCCAGGGTATGGCCCTGCACCTGTCCCGCCGGGTACCAGATGTTTGCCCGCTTCATGCCCGGGAACCAGTCCTTGCCCGTCATCCGGATGTACTCGTCATAGGGGATACCGAGAACATGCGCGCCACCGAGGGCGTATGCGGTCCGGTCCGGCGACACCGGAGCGGCCATCGGTACCCCGCTAGCCGAAATCCCGGGAATGGGTGGACCTGGAACTTGTGGGTCATCGGCCACCGCGGACGGGATGCCGAAACAGCCTGTCATGCTGGCGACTACCAGCAGGGCCGCTCCTGCGAGGAGGTCTTTCATCCGTGCTCCTGACCGCTCGGCTTCATTTCAGTCTCACATACATTTCGCGTGCTAGCCCGCCTGCGTCGCCGGTGCGGAGGGGGGCGGTGATGTCACCGACGGTCTGTGACGCTTGCTGGCCTGGGACGGCCACCAGTTGGCCCAGCCCACCAATGCCGCGATGGCGGGCACCGTGATGGTCCGAACGACGAAGGTATCCAGCAGGATTCCCACGCCGATCACGAAGCCGCCCTGGACCACGATTCCAATGCTAGAGAAGAGCAGGCCGCCCACCGACGCAGCGAAGATCAGTCCGGCCGCCGTGATGACGCCACCTGTGGAATTCAGGGCACGGATGATGCCGTAGCGCACGCTGTTCGTGGACTCGTCGCGCATTCGCGAGACGAACAGCATGTTGTAGTCCGCGCCCACCGCGACCAGCACCACGAAAGCCAAGGGCGGCACGGTCCAGTGCAGCTGCTCGCCGAGCAGGAACTGGAATGTCAACACGCCGATTCCGATGGCCGCGAAGTACGACAGCACCACCGAACCGACGAGATACAGCGGTGCGACGATCGCCCGCAGCAATACCATCAATGTCAGCAGGACGACGATCAGGGTCGCCGCGATGATGAACTGGATGTCGTGCTGGTAGTAGTCGCGCGTGTCGCGCAGCGCGGTCGGGAACCCGCCCATCGATATCGTGGCGTCGGCCAGCGTGGTGTTGGGCTGCGCGCCCTTGGCGACATCGCTGATCTGGTTGACCTGGTCCATCGCCTCGGGACTGAACGGGTTGAGTTTCGTCTGAACCAAGTACCGCACCGAATGCCCGTCCGGTGAGATGAACGCTTTGGCGGCCCTCTGGAAATCTGGATTACTCAGCACCTCGGCGGGGATGTTGAAGCCCGCCTGTGATGGATCCGCGGCGTTGGTCTTCATCGTCAGCAGGAATGACGACGCCTGGTTGAGGCCGTTGACGATCACCTTGATCTGCCCGACGAGTTGATCCACCCCTCCAGCCACCTGCTGGCTGCCACCGGCCAGTCGGTCAGCGCCCTGCCGTAACTGGTTGAGTCCGGCCTGCGGGCCGCCGGGCTTATCCAGGCCCATGGCCTGCAGCCCGTTCATGACGCTCAGAAGTGACGTGTTCAGCTTGGTCACCGTCGCGGAGAGGGTTGCCTTGTTGCCCTGAGAGTTTCCGAGCTGATGAGCGAGCTGATTGATTTCATCGAGGCGTCCGCTGTTGCGCTCGCCGACCAGCCGCTCGAGCTGGCCGCGGGTGGTGGCGCAGGAGGCATCGGCATCGCAGACCGGGTTGGCCTGTAGCGCGTTCAAGACCGGGTTGATCCAGGCGAACATGTCCTTCGCGGCGGAGAAGTTCCACCCCATGTCGTTGGCGAGCGCATTGATGGCGTCGACGAGCTTGGCGGCGTTGTCCACGTTCCGCACCAGCTCGTCGCCGCCGGATTTGGTCTTCAGCGAGGCCGACGCGTCGAGCAGACTCTGCAGACCGGGGACGATCTTGTTGAGCTGGGTACGCAGGTCACCGAGGCTGCCGGCCAGGGTGTTGGCCCCGGAGGTGAGTCGATTCAGGTCGCTGCTGCGCTGGCTGATCTGGTTGGAGCCGTCGGCCAGACGGGTTCCGACGAGCCCCGCCTGATAAGTGGCCCTGAACTCCGGCGGCACCTCGCCCAGTGGGCGGGTGACACCGCTGACCAGGCCAACTTCCGGTAGCTGGGCGATGCGAGAGGCCATCTGTTCCAAGTCGGCGAGGGCCTGCGGGGTGCGCAGGTCACGCGGTGACTGGATGAGGATGTACTCGGGAATGGATTGGCTGAGAGGGAAGTGGCGCTCCAGCGCGGCGTACCCGACAGAACTCGGGGCCGACGGCGACACGGCCTTGCGGTCGTCATAGTTGTAGCGCGCGAGCAGGGCGCAGCTTCCGAGCAGCGCCAACACCAGCACGCTGGCAACCAGGTGGGGAATCGGGCGGCGCACGATGCGAATACCGGACCGCCGCCAGAACTGCGCGGTCAGCTCGCGCCGGGGCCTGACCCAGCCGCGAGGCCCGGCGAGCACCAGGATGGCGGGCAGCAGGGTCATTCCGGACAGGTACGCCACGCCGATCCCGATCGCCGACGACACACCGACCGTCTGGAAGACGCCCATCTTGGCGAAGCTCAGGAGCAGGAAGGTGATGCCCACCGTCGTGGCGGATGCGGTGATCACCTTCCCGATCGACATCATCGCGGCCCGGACCGCCTGCTCGTAGGTCTTACCCGACCGCAGATAGTCGTGATAGCGGCTGATCAGGAAAACCGCGTAGTCCGTGCCGGCTCCGGCCAGGATCGCGCTCAGGAACACGATGGACTGGTTCGAGACGCCCGCGCCGGTCAGATGCGAGTAGGCCGCCACCACGGACTGCGCGATCACCAGCGACGACCCGATGGTCACCAGCGGAAGCATCATGGTCAGCGCGCTGCGATAGACCAGGAGTAGCACCGCGAGCACCAGGATGGCGATCGCGAGCTCGATCGGCAGCCGATCCTGCTGGCCCGCGACGGTCAGATCGGCGACCGTGGCCGCGGGACCGGTGATGTGCACAGTGGTCGGACTGCCGTCGATGCTGTGCTGGATGAGGCCGGTCACCCGGTTGTAGGAGTCGAAGGCTCTGGGTGTGCCCAACTCGCCCGCGAGGCCAATCGGCAGAACCCAGGTCTTGTTGTCCTGACTCGTCAGGAACTTTCGCAGTTCGGGTGTACCGATGAAGTCCTGTACCGACACGACGTTCGTCAGGTCGTGGCGTACCGCGTCGACCACTTTGCGGTAGGCCGCCGCGTCGTCGGCCCCCAGTCCGTTCTCGTTGATGAACACGACCAGGAGCAGATCGTCGTTGCTCGATTCGTGGAACGCCTCGGTCATCTTCTTGGCGGCAACACTCGACGGTGCGTCGGCGGGCAGGATGGCGAGCGGATGCTTCTCCGCCATCTCGGTCAGTGAGGGGAAGGTCAATGGCAGAGCGATGGCCAGCGCGACCCAGGCGCCGATCACCGCCCATGGCCATCGGACCACGAAATCGGCTAGCCGCCGCATATCTTCCTCACCCTCACGTTGATGTTGCTCAAGCTACGCGACGCGTCCCCAGTGCCCGCTGTCCGCGACCCGCACACACACCGACTTCATCGCCTCCATGTAGCGCAGCGAAGACTTCTCGGCGATGGGGTTGTCGGGGTGCATGATCGCCATCGCCGTGCCCTCCCCGTAGCGGAATATGTAAATGGTCAGCTGATAGGAGAAGCGGCCGTCCGGATAGATTCCGATGTTGTCGGCGAGGCCAAGCTCGCCCGCCGCGAGAATGGCGTTGAGCGGAGCCGCGCCGCCGTGGAAGAAGTTCGATACCGGGAAATTCGGTTCCGGCCACTTCAGCCACGGTGCCAATTCCAGTACCCGGTAATACGGCACCCGGGACATGTCCAGACTCGAATCGAAGGCGGTCTGCGCGGCGTATGCGGCGTCATTGAATGAGGTTGCCGCGATCGGAACGGTGATCGGGATTAGGCCGGTGAACCAGCCTTGCGTCATGAAGTTGTCGCTAGCTGTGCGGGAATCTCTCGGAGTCAGGCCGTAATACGTGAGCGCTCCGGTGAATTCGTGCTCCACCAGACCGAGGCAGGCGAACAAGCCGCCGACAAATCGGGAGCCGGCGGTCGAACAGGCGGATTCGAAGCGGTCTGTCTGCTCCGGGTTCATCAGCGACAGAGATGTCATGGTGCTGTTGGTGGCTTCGGACGGGTTACCCAGGGGAAGCGGGAACTCGGGGAAGGTTCCATTGTTGTTCTCGGCAAAGTCAATCCACGCGCGCACCCCCGGAGAGTCCAGGGTCAATGCGGAGGTGAACTCGCGCTCGCGAGTGCAGAAGTCGTCGAAGCTGCCGGGGTCCGGAAGCATGAGTGGCTGGCCGCCTCCGCTCAACGCGGAGTACATCCCGTTGGCTTCCATCATTGTGGTGCCAATCAACGTCGCGTCGCCATGCACATGGTCCATGGCGGCGAAGAACGTAAAGTGGTTCTCGCCCTGGATGATTCCAAAGGTGAAGCATCCCCATTCCAGTGGACTCGGTATATCGATGACGTGGCTGCGTATTTCATCGACCGACATATGCCCTTGCGTTACAGGCGCGAACTCGATGTCGCCTGGATCGCTGATGGAGTGCCTGATGAACTCCCCGTCGTCGGTGCGCTCGAACCAGCTGCGGAAGGTGTCATGCCTACGCAGGTATGCATTGAGGGCATGGTCCATCGCGGAGATATCGCATTGGCCCGCAACATCGCAGCTGGCGATAATTTGGCGGGAGAAGTTTAGGCCAGCTGCGTTCCGTTCGTAGTAGTTTCGCAGATGTTGCGTCTGCATGTAGCTGACTGGCACCAAACTCACAGGTGCTTGCCGGGCTTTCTCAGCCGCGGCGGGGGTGGGGTGCCACGAGGTGACGGAGCCGGGGCTCAACGTCCATTCATCAAGTGCGCCAACCGTTATCGTGCCTATGCGCAACGCGCCGTCCTCTCATCCGGCCGGCCCCGCTCCGGCATCTCTCATCGCTGGCCAACATACCCTCGGTTTGACCGCGCAACCGCCGGTCGACCAAGACCCGGAAACCCCATGCGCCACATGGCATACCGGGAATAACTAGAACTCCTTGTCCTAGTTACCGTGAAGTTTGGGAACAACAGTGCGCACGATACTTGTTCGGCTAGAGTCGCGTTCGCACCCGCCGATGTCCCGAGTCACATTCTCGCCCGACGACGTCGAGGGCCACTCTCCCCACCCGCCGACGCAAGGAGGCCAAGCATGGAATCCGCTGACCATCCGATCAAGCCCGCCCCACGTTTTGCAATCATCGGATATGCAGCGCGTTTTCCCGGTGCCGCGAATGCGGACGAGTTCTGGGACGTGCTGCGTGAGGGCCGTGACGCGATATCGGAGGTGCCCGCTGACCGGTGGGATGCCGATGAATTCTTTGACCCTGAGCCCGGAGCTCCCGGCAAGGTCGTCACCCGCCGTGCGGGTTTCGTCGATGACGTGACGGGGTTTGATGCGCCGTTCTTCGGTATGTCGACACGCGAGGTCAGGCTGATGGACCCGCAGCACCGACTGTTGCTGGAGATGGCGTGGCGGGCAGTGGAGCATTCCGGAATCGCCCCAACGGATTTGGCCGAGACCAATGCCGGCGTGTTCGTCGGTTTGGCCACGCATGACTACCTGGGAATGGCATCCGATGAGCTGACCTTCCCCGAGATCGAGGCCTACATGGCCATCGGTACCTCGAACGCCGCGGCAGCGGGCCGCATCAGCTACCGACTGGGACTGCAAGGCCCCTCGGTAGCCGTGGACACAGCGTGCAGTTCGTCATTGGTAGCAATTCATCAAGCGTGCCAAGCACTTCAGCTCGGAGAGTGCGACCTCGCGCTGGCCGGTGGCGCGAATGTCCTGCTGACTCCCGCGACAATGATCACGTTCTCGCACGCGCATATGCTCGCGCCCGACGGCAAGTGCAAGACCTTCGACGCGGCCGCGGACGGCTACGTGCGTGGTGAGGGATCGGGTGTCATCGTCATCAAGCGTCTTGAGGACGCGCTCCGCGACGGTGATCGGATCCGGGCCGTGATCCGGGGCAGTGCGATTAACCAAGACGGCGCATCGGGCGGGTTGACGGTACCCAATGGTGTTGCTCAGCAGCGTGTTATCGCCGATGCGCTCAAGCGTGCGGGTGTCGCACCGAGTGACGTCGGGTATCTGGAGGCGCACGGCACGGGAACATCGCTGGGCGATCCGATCGAGGCGCAGGCCGCGGGAGCGGCCTATGGCATCGGCCGTGAAGCCAACGATCCGTTGTTGATCGGATCGGCAAAGACCAACATCGGTCATCTGGAGGCAGCCGCGGGTATCGCGGGTGTCATCAAGGTCATCCTGTCGCTCGAGAACGAGTTGTTGCCGCAGCACCGCAACTTTCAGAATCCGTCGCCGCACATTCCCTGGGACCGGCTCCCGGTGGAGGTGGTCAAGGAACCCACTGCCTGGGAGCGCAACGAGCGGCCGCGCCTTGCGGGAGTCAGTTCGTTCGGATTCGCCGGGACCAATGCTCACGTCATTCTCGAAGAGGCACCCGAGCAGGCCGAGATCGACACGGCCCAGGAGCCCGGGGTGAACGTCGACGGCGCTGCGGGTTCGCGGTTCAGCATTCTGCCGCTCTCAGCACGCACACCCGCCGCGTTGGTGCAGATCGCCGATCAGTACCGCAGCTGGCTGAACGCACACCCGGAAGCCACGTTGGCCGATGTGTGCCTCACCGCCGGAGTGGGGCGAGCGCACCTCGAGCACCGGGCCGCGCTGGTGGTCAATTCGCGAGAAGGTGCCGTGGAGCTGCTCGGCGCTGTCGCCGACGATCGCCCGGCTCCGGGTCTTGGTCGCGGCGAGTCCTATGACGCGCCGAAGACGGCATGGCTCTTTACCGGTCAGGGCAGCCAGTACCCGGGCATGGCCCGGGAGTTGTTCGACACCGAACCGGTGTTCGCCGAGACGGTGAAGCGCTGCGCGGCAGTGGTCGCCGATGTTCTCGAAAAGCCTTTGCTAGATGTCATTTTCGACGTGGACGGTCCGGAAGCCGGAGAGACGCTGCGGCAGACCTCTTATGCCCAGCCTGCCTTGTTCGCGGTGGAGATGGGCCTGGCCCGGCTCTGGCAGTCGTGGGGCTTCGAGCCGGACGTGGTGCTGGGACACAGTGTTGGCCAGTACTCGGCGGCGTGCGTCGCCGGTGTGTTCAGCCTTGAGGACGGCGCGCGGCTGATGGCCGAGCGCGGACGCCTGTTCGGCAGTCTGCCCGCAGGTGGCCGGATGGCGGCGGTGTTCGCCGCTGCCGAGCGGGTGGAGAGCCTGACCGACGAGTTCCCGAGCCTGTCGGTTGCGGCCTACAACGGCGCTAACACCGTATTGTCAGGTCCCGCACAGGATCTGGAAAAGGCAGTGGCGGGGCTGGTTGCCGAAGGAGTGCGATGCGATTTCCTGGAGACTAGTCACGCGTTCCATTCGGCCTTGCTTGACCCGATCCTCGACGAATTCGAATCGTATGCGGGCCAGTTCAATTACAAGACCCCACAACGGCTTCTGATCGACAACAGGACCGGGGCCGCGCTCGGTAGGAGTACAAAACTCGATGGCGCGTACTGGCGTCGTCACGCGCGCCAACCGGTGGAGTTCGCCAAGAGCGTGCGCACCCTCGCCGACCTGAACTGCAAGGTGTTGTTCGAGATCGGTCCCCAACCAGTGCTTACCGCCGCGGCCTTGCGGGCGTGGCCCGACCCCGCCACCGCACCGCGGGCGATCGCGTCGCTGCGCCGAAACACCGCAGACCACCGACAGATCACTGAAGCCGCCGCCGACGCGTACGTCCTAGGGCATGTGCCCAACTTCGGCGCGCTCCGGCACGGGCACGCGCGAAAGCTCGATCTGCCCACCTATCCGTTTGAACATCGCCAGTACTGGTTCAGTGATAAGCGAGACGCCGCTGGACGAGACGCCGCGAATCAGCAACAGCGTTCCGGTGGCCCGCGCACCGAGGCTGTTCGGCTACTCGAAGACGGAAAGATCGAGGAACTCGCGAATCTGCTTGGCGGTGCCGGGGGTGACCAACAGACCCTCGCTGTGCTGACAAAACTTGCGGCACAACATAACCGGCAGCGCACCACCCAAACCATCGCGGACGACCGCTACCAGTTCCGCTGGGAGAAGTCGCCCACGCCACTGTCCGGTGCGGAATCCGGTGCGGGTATCACCTGGATTGTTGTCGGCGAGGTATCTGGCGCGGCCGCGCCGCTGGTCGATGCGCTGACCGCACGTGGGCACCAGCATCGAATCCTCGGGTTGCCTGCGTCCGATGCCGACGAGCAACAGCTCGCAGATGCATTGCGCGCTGCGGCAGCTGACGCCTTGTCGCAGGAACAGGCACTACGCATCGTGCACGTCGCGGCGCTCGACGCAGGTTCACCTTCGGCGCGGTCGCTGCTGCGGATGCAGCACCAGGTGCTGGCCGGAACGCGCCGACTCTTCCGCGCCGCGGTCGCTGCTGAATTGCGGGCGCCCCTCTGGTTACTCACCCGAGGTGCACAGCGAATCACCGACACCGACACCGTGGCGCCGGAGCAAAGTGCGCTGTGGGGATTCGGGCGCGCGGCCGCGCTGGAGCTTCCGCAGGTGTGGGGCGGACTTGCCGATCTGGCTGATGTCAGTGCCGACGAATGGTCACAGTTCATCGTCCGGGCCTCCGCATCTACCGACACGGCCGTCCGGGAAGATCAGATCGCGCTGCGCGGTCACGCCGTCTACGTTCCCCGGCTGGTTCGGCGCGAGGAACTGCCCAGCGGCACACCACTGGAAGTGCGGGACAACGCAACGTATTTGGTAACCGGTGGACTTGGTTCGATCGGACTCGAGATCGCCGGATACTTGGCCGCGCGCGGTGCCAAGAATCTGGTGCTGACCAGTCGGCGCGAGCCCAGCGAGTCCGCGCAGCAGCGCATCGACGCATTGGGTGCCGAACACGGCTGCGCAGTCCGGGTTGTCACCGCCGATGTCGCGGACGCGCACGACGTTGCGCGCCTGCTGGCGGGTGTGCGGGCCGAGTTGCCGCCGTTGGCGGGCATCGTCCACGCTGCGGGGGAGATCGGTACCACCCCGCTCAGCGGTCTTGACGATGCCGAAGTGGATCGCGTATTTGCTGGAAAGGTTTGGGGTGCTTGGCATCTGAGCGAAGCTGCGGCCGACCTGAAGCTCGACTTCTTCATCAGTACCTCCTCCATCGCCTCGATCTGGGGTGGCTTCGGCCAGACCGCGTACAGCGCGGCCAATGCCTTCCTGGACGGGCTGGCCTGGCGTCTGCGTGAGCAAGGCATTGCCGGAACCAGCGTCAACTTCGGCCCGTGGACGGCGGGCATGGCGGACGCGGAATCCCGTGCTCGGCTGGAGCAACGAGGGATCAAGACGTTGTCACCGGCCGATGCACTGGCAGGCATGGCCGATATCGTGGCGGCGTCCTCGCCGCAGGGCGTTATCGCCCGCATCGACTGGGCCCGTTTCCTGCCGCTCTACCAGCAGGCGGGCAGGCGGGCATTCCTGGCGGAGCTGGAGAGCGAGGTGCCCGCGCACCTTGCCGCATCGCCGGCGGTCACACCGTCGGGCAAGACGCAGTTGGTTGAACGGCTCGCGAGCGCCCCCATCCAGCAGCGCAAGAAGCTGTTGACCGACTACCTGCGCGACGCGGTGGCAGAGGTCACGCGTGTGGACGTATCCGAGATCCGCGAGGATGCCGGGTTCTTTGACCTGGGCATGGATTCGTTGATGGCCGTTGAACTGCGGCGTCGCATGGAACAGGGAGTCGGCAAGGAGATACCCGTCACCCTGGTGATGGATCATCCCCGTATTTCCGATGTGGCCGACTACCTGCTCGGCGAGGTACTCGGGCTCAACGAGCAGGTCAAGTCCGCGCCTCGGCAGGCTGCGACGACACGTACCGACGAACCGATTGCGATCGTCGCGGTGTCGTGCCGATTCCCCGGCGCGCCCGATCCGGAGGCCTTCTGGGACTTGCTGTCCGGCGGTGTCGATGCGATCCGGGAGGTCCCGGAGGACCGTTACGACATCGACGAGTTCTATGACCCGGATCCGGAGGTCGCGGGCAAGACCTACACCCGCTTCGGCGGATTCCTCGACGGAATCGATGGGTTCGATCCCGAGTTCTTCGGCATCTCGCCGCGCGAGGCGGTCTGGATCGAGCCGCAGCAGCGGCTGATGCTCGAAACGGTGTGGGAGGGCCTGGAGCGGGCCGGATATTCGCCGGCCGCGTTGCGCGGCAGCCGAACCGGCATCTTCGCGGGAGTGGGCGCCAACGAGTATGCGCACCTGCTGTCGTCGGAGTCGCTCGACAAGATCGAGCCCTACTTCATCACCGGCAATGCGCTCAACGCCATCTCCGGGCGGGTTGCCTTCGCGCTGGGATTTGAAGGACCAGCGGTGGCTGTCGATACCGCATGCAGCTCGGCTCTGGTGGCCGTTCATCAGGCGGTCCAGGCCTTGCACTCCGGTGACTGTGACTTGGCAGTGGCCGGTGGTGTGAACGTTCTACTGAGCCCGGTGACGGTGATCGCCGCCTCACGCGCCAGGATGCTGTCACCGGTTGGCCGATGCAAGACGTTTGACGCATCCGCCGATGGCTACGTGCGCAGTGAAGGCTGCGGAATCCTCGTACTCAAGAGGCTCAGCGACGCCCAGCGCGACGAGGATCGGATTCTCGCCGTCATTCCCGGCAGCGCGGTAAACCAGGATGGCGCATCCAGTGGTCTGACCGTGCCCAATGGCGGTGCGCAGCAACGGCTTATCGGTGCTGTGCTGGACCGGGCGGGTCTGGCAGGCGGGGACGTCGACTACCTCGAGGCGCACGGCACGGGCACTCCGCTGGGTGATCCGATCGAGGTGCAGGCCGCAGCCGCCGCGTACGGCGGCTCACGTGACGCGGACCGCCCGTTACTGATGGGATCGGTGAAATCCAACATTGGTCACACCGAATCGGCATCCGGCGCAGCGGGTCTCATCAAGGTGGTGCTGTCACTTCAAAACGGGGTGCTGCCACAGAGCCTGCACTTCGACAAGCCCTCCCCGCATATTCCGTGGGACTCGTTGGCGGTACGGGTGGTGGACAAGGCCATTCCGTGGGAGGCCAACGGCAGGCCTCGGCGTGCCGGTGTGAGTTCGTTCGGATTCACTGGAACCAACGCGCACGTGCTCATCGAGGAGGCCCCGCAACGGCCGGCGGACGGGGAGGAGGGCGCTACCGACACCCCAGAAGCCGCGCCGGAACCGCAGGGTGACCAGGTGAGCGTGCTCGCGCTGTCGGCGAGGTCGCCGGAGGCGCTGGTCGCGGTGGCGCAGCGTTACGAGACGTGGTTGACCGCTCATCCGGATGTTGACATCGAGGATGTGTGCCTGACGGCCGGCAGAGGCCGGTCGCACTTCGAGCATCGCGCCGCGCTGGTCGTGGATTCGGTCTCGGCCGCGCGCGAGGGGCTGGCCGAGCTGGTTCAGAATCGCCTGCGCCCCGGTGTGGTCCGTGGCGAGCACACGAATCATCCGACGACGGCATGGCTGTTCACCGGGCAAGGGAGCCAGTATCCCGGTATGGCGCGTGAGTTGTTTGATGCCGAGCCGGTTTTCGCTGAAACCGTGACGCGTTGCGCGGAAGCGGTTAAGGACATCGTGACGAGTCCGTTGCTCGAGGTGATGTTCGCCACCGATCGCGAAACTGGTGGGGAAGCCGGGAAAATTCTGCGGCACACGTCCTTTGCGCAGCCGGCGATCTTCGCCGTCGAGATGGGGCTGGCGCGTCTCTGGCAGTCATGGGGCATTGAGCCCGATGTGGTGCTGGGGCACAGCGTCGGCCAGTACGCTGCCGCATGCGTGGCCGGAGTGTTCAGCCTCGAGGACGGTGCGCGGCTGATCGCCGAGCGCGGCCGGTTGTTCGGCAGTCTGCCCGCGGGCGGGCGCATGGTGGCGGTGTTCAGCGACGCCAAGCATGTCGAGCAGATCGCGGGTGAGTTCCCGCGGGTATCGATCGGTGCCTACAACGGACCGAACACCGTGCTCTCGGGTCCGGGCGAGGATGTGGAACAGGCGGTCGCGCGCTTCGAGGGAGAGGGCATCCGCTGCACCTGGCTGGAGACCAGCCACGCCTTCCATTCGGAGTTGTTGGACCCTGTCCTCGACGAATTCGAGTCGTACGCAGCGCAAGTGCAGTTCGCCACCCCGACGTTGCCCTTGGTGTGCAACCGCACGGGTGCCGTACTGACGGCGCAGACCCCCATCGACGCCCAGTACTGGCGTCGGCATTCGCGCCAGCCGGTGCAGTTCGCCGAAAGCGTTCGCACCGTCGCCGCACTGGGGTGCTCGGTGCTGATGGAGATCGGCCCGCAGCCCGTGCTGACCGGTGCCGCGGTGCAAGTCTGGCCGGAGCATTTGTCCGCGCCGCGGGCAATCGTCTCGCTACGCAAGGGGGTTGGTGACCGGCGCCAGATCGCCGAGGCACTTGCCGCGGCGTACGTGGGCGGACATCGTCCCAATTTCGCCGCGCTGCAACGTCACCCCCGGAACACTCTCGAGTTGCCGACCTACCCCTTCCAGCGTCGCCGCTTCTGGCCGAAGTCGTCCGGTGCCGCCATCGAAGGCGGGGGCGGCCTGACCGCGGGCATCCTGGGCAGGGGCGAAGATCTCGCCTCCGGCGATTCGGTGTACATCAGCCGGTTGTCGGTCAGGTCGCAGCCGTGGCTGTCCGACCATGTCATCTACGGCACTGTCGTTGTCCCCGGCGCGACGTACGCCGCGATGGCGCTGGCCGCCGTTGGCACTCCGGCACGGGCTAAGGATGTGTTCTTCTACGAGCCGATCATCCTGCCGGAGAAGAGCTCCCGTGAGGTGCAGCTGACTCTGCATCCGCTGGAGGATGGCAGCGGGTCGAAATTCCAGGTGCACAGCCGTCCCTACGGTGAACGCGACGTTGACTGGTCGTTGAACGCCGAGGGCACCGTCGTCACCGGTGTCGGCGACGACGCTGACGTGCCGGCGTCTGAGGCGTCTGAGCCGGCGGAGCCCATTGATGCGGCCATCGAGCGGATGGAACGCATGCGTCCGATGGAGCTCTTCGAGATTTTTGCCGACCTGGAACTGGCCTGGGGCCCAACCTGGTCCGGTTCTCTGAAGTCGCTCTGGCTCGGTGAGGGCGAGGCGATCGGCGATGTCCTTGTCGGCGAGGAACTCGCCGAGCAACTGGGCACCGAGCCGATGCATCCGGTCTTGATGGACCTGTGCACCGGTGTTGCCTTCCCGGCGTTCCCTGCGCTGCTCGCCGCGGAGCAGGGTATCAACGACCTGTTCCTGCCCTTGCGGTACGGACAGGTGACGTTGAAGGAGAAGATGCCTCGGCGTTTCTACTGCCGTGCGCGCTGGCACCAGAGCCCACTGGACAGCGAGACGCAGGTCTTCGATCTGGATTACCTGGATCGCGATGGCCGTCACCTGGGTGGGATTCGCGAGTTCACCGTCAAGCGCGCACCGCGCGAGGCGCTGCTGCGCGGGCTCGGTGGCGATGCCACCCGCTTGCTGTACACCCTTGGCTGGCACGAGGTTCCGGTTCCGCCCGTGGAGGACGCGGCGGGCGAGACCAGCGGCACGTGGCTGATCGCCGGATTCGACGAGCTTGCCGCCAAGGTGCCGGGCTGCATCCCGTGTGACCGCACGACGGATCCGGAGTTGCTCGGGCAGGTGCTGGAACAGGCCAAGGAGCGCGGTGTGCCGTTCTCCGGTGTCGTCTGGCGTGCGGCAGGGCCGAGCGCGGAGGAAGGCGCCGGTTTCTCGGACGCTGAGGTCGCGCGTCTCGAAACGGAAATCGCCAACCTGCTCAGTGCCGTGCACACAGTGCAGAACGGTTCCCAAAACGGTGTGAAGCTTCCGCATGGTCTGTGGATCGTCACCGAGCGGGCCGTGGCCACCGAGTCCGGCGAGCCGGTCGATCCGGTGCAGGCCTCGCTGTGGGGATTCGGGCGCACCACTATCAACGAGGAACCGGCGCTACGTGCCAAGCTCGTCGATTGCGACGGGTCGCCCGAGGCCGTGCAGGCGCTGGCGAATCTGTTGGCCACGCCGGTTGAGGAGCCGGAAATCGCTGTGCGGCAGGGCAAGCTGCTGGCATCCCGGTTACTGCCGTGGTCACGCAGTGGGAATCTCACGGTGCCGCGCGGGAGTGACTACGCCCTGTTGCCCACCGAACGTGGGGCCATCGACAACCTGAGGATCATCGAAAAGGACGTGCCGGCGCCGGACGAGGGCTACGTGCAGGTGCGGGTGGAGGCCGCAGGTCTTAACTTCCGTGACGTGCTCAACGTGCTGGGTCTGTACCCGGGTGATCCCGGCCCGATCGGCGGTGACTTCGCCGGTGTTGTCACACAATTGGGTGAGGGTGTCACCGAAGTCGAGGTGGGCCAGCGGGTGTACGGCTCCATGCAGGGTGCCTTCGCCAGCCGGTTCAACGCTCCGGCCCAGTTCCTGGCACCGATTCCCGACGGGGTCAGCGCGGTTGAGGCCGCCACGATCCCCGCCGCGGCGCTCACTGTCCGGCTGGCATTCGATTGGGCGCAGCTCAAGCCCGGCGATCGGGTGCTCATCCATGCGGCCAGTGGCGGGGTCGGATTGGCCGCCATCCAGATGGCGCAACAGCAGGGTGCTGAGGTCTATGCGACGGCGAGCACCTTCAAGCGGGCAACGGTGCGCAAGCTCGGTGTCAAGCATGTCTACGACTCGCGTACAACGGATTTCGCTGATCAGATTCTGGCGGATACCAACGGCGCCGGCGTCGATGTGGTGCTCAATAGCCTGACCAGTGAAGGTTTCGTCGAGGCGACCGTGCGGGCCACCGCCAAGAACGGCCGTTTCGCCGAGATTGCCAAGCGCGATATCTGGACTACGGAGCAGATGGCCGAGGTCCGACCCGATATCGCCTACGAGATCGTCGCGTTGGACACGGTGATGTTCCAAGAGCCCGAGCGCATTCGCGCCTTGCTGACCGAGGTGTCCGATGGGCTGGCCAAGGGGGAGTGGACGCCACTGCCTGCCGAGATCTACCCGTTGACGGAGGCCAGGACGGCGTTCCGGCGCATGCAGCAGGCCCGGCATATCGGCAAGATCGTGTGCCAGATGCCGAATCCGCTGGCACCGCGGCCGGATCGGACCTACCTGATCACCGGTGGTCTCGGTGCGATCGGTCTGCACACCGCGGGCTATCTGGCTCAGCTTGGTGCCGGTGACATCGTGTTGACCAGCCGCCGCACGCCCGATACCGACGCGCAGCGGTTGATCGAGGAGATTACGGAGCGTTCCAAGACCCGCATCCACGTCTTCACCGCTGACGTCGGTGAGGAGTCCGAGGTTGCCAAGCTCCTGGAGCGGATCCGTGCGGAGCTGCCGCCACTGGCGGGCATCGCGCATCTGGCGGGCGTGCTCGATGATGCGCTGCTCGGTCAGCAGAGCGTGGATCGGTTCCGGACGACCTTGGCGCCCAAGGCCTTCGGTGCGGGGTATCTGGATAAGTTGACGCAGGACGACGAGCTGGACTTCTTCATCGTGTCCTCCTCGGTGTCCAGCCTGTTCGGTTCACCCGGTCAGTCCAACTACGCAACGGCCAACGCATTGCTTGACGGCCTGATCGCGCAGCGCAGGGCACAGGGTCTGCCGGCCACCGGTGTCAACTTCGGGCCCTGGGGGCAGGGTGGTATGGCCTCCTCGGAGGCGGCGACCGCGAACATCAGTGCGCAGGGACTGATTCCGCTGGATCCGTCGGCGGCGCTCGCGGCACTCGCGGAGGTCATCGCCAACGGCACCGGACAAGCCACCGTCATCAAGGCCAACTGGCAGCGAGCCGCCAAGGTACTGGGCAGTTCGCGTCCGCCGATCCTGGACCTCGTCTTGCCGAGTGCCATCGGAGAGGTGACAGGCGACAGCGAGTTGCTCAAGCAGCTGATGGAGATCCCGGTGCCGCAACGGGCCGGATTCGTGACCGAATTCCTGCAGCGCGAGGTACAGAACTTCCTGCGACTGGCCCAACCGCCGGCCGCGACGAGTCGGTTTCTTGACCTCGGCACGGATTCACTGATGGCGATCGAGCTTCGCAACCGGCTGCATAGCCAGTTCGGCGGCAAGTTCACCATCAACGCGACCGCGGTGTTCGACTACCCGACCATCGGTGGTCTCGCCGAGTATCTCGTGGCCCAGCTGCCGGACGCGGAATCCGAGTCGGCGGAGGCGCAACCTGCTGCCGAGTCGGCGGAGGCCGACTCCGAAGCGGCGACACCTACGCCACCTGACGCAGTATCCGAGCCGAAGGAGTGATCCGGCGGCCTCCCGGGTACGTTAGCTAGCCTGGACACCGCGGTGTCAGTTAGCCGATAACGAGGGGAGCGGGTGCGGTCTGAGACGATTGTTTGCGGACATCACCCCTCTTCGGAACGCTGACTTCCGGCGTCTGTGGCTGGCCGGTGTTGTCACCGTCATCGGTGCCGGACTGACGCTGTTCGCGGTCCCGGTGCAGATCTATGCGCTTACCCACAGCTCGGCGTACGTCGGGCTGACGGGCGTTTTCGGTCTGGTGCCGTTGGTGGTGTTTGGTCTGTGGGGCGGTGCGCTGGCCGACCGGATGGACCGGCGGACCCTGCTGATCATCACCGCGACCGGGTTGGGCGTCTCCTCGGTACTGCTGTGGCTGCAGGCCGCACTATCGGTCAACAACGTGTGGGTGGTGCTGTGCCTGCTCTCGGTGCAGCAGGCCTTCTTCGCGGTGAATTCACCGACGCGCGCCGCGGCGATTCCCCGGATGCTTCCGCTGGATCAGTTGCCCGCCGCCAACGCGCTGAACATGACCGTCCAACAGTTCGGGTTTATCGCCGGACCGCTGCTGGCCGGGGTGCTGCTGAAGTGGGTGGATCTATCCACCTTGTATCTGATTGATGCGATCGCGTGCGTGGCGCCCATCTGGGCGACGATTCGGTTGCACAAGATGCCGCCGAGTGGCGTGTCAAAGGACCTGCGAGCCAATACCTCCGGGCTTCGTGACGTACTCGAGGGTTTCCGCTATCTGGCGGGACACAAGATCGTGCTGATGTCTTTCGTGGTGGACCTCATCGCCATGATCTTCGGGATGCCGCGGATCCTGTTCCCGCAGATTGCCCACGAGGGATTCGGTGATCCCGCCGACGGCGGCACCGTGATCGCGTTGCTGTCGGCGGCGATATCGGTGGGTGCGGTGATCGGCGGGGTGTTCTCCGGCTGGTTCCAGCGGATCGATCGTCAGGGTTTCGCGGTGGTGGTCAGCATCGTGGTGTGGGGCTTGGCGATGGTGGGTTTTGGGCTCACCGCGCATGCTCCGCTGCTCTGGTTGGCCCTGCTGTTCCTGGTGATCGGCGGCATCGCGGACATGGTGTCGGCGGCCTTCCGGTCGACGATTCTGCAATCGGTGGCGACCGACGATGTACGGGGCCGGCTGCAAGGTGTGTTCACGGTGGTGGTCGCCGGGGGACCACGGGTCGCCGACGTTACGCACGGCGCCGCCGCTGCCGTGGTGGGTACGACGGCAGCAGCTACCGGTGGGGGTGCCCTCGTGGTGGTCGGGGTGATCATCGCTGCGCTACTGGTTCCGATGTTCGTTCGGTTCCGGACATCGGATGAGATCACCGAGGACGATACGAGCCAGGCCAACCCGGACCAGGTACAGCCCCAGTAGGTTTCACCCTATGGATGCTCTGACGGCCGAGGCTCTTCGGCGGCTTCCGCGGGATAAGCAGCTTGCTCTCGGTCGCGGGCTGCGTGATGGGATGCCACGGCGACGGCTCGGGGAACTCTCCGCCGAGCCGGGACGAGATCCGATAGCGGTACTCGCCGCACAGAACAAGGCCAGGATTCCGTCCTTGGTTCCGGTGCGCAGAGAGCGAATGTCGGAGTCGCCGTTCGCGTTCTACCGGGGTGCGGCTGCGGTGATGGCCTCTGATCTTGCACCCACGGCGTCAACCGGGGTACTGATTCAGACCTGCGGTGATGCGCACCTCTCCAATTTCGGGCTGTTCGCCTCGCGCGACCGGGCACTGTTGTTCGACGTCAACGACTTCGACGAAACCGCGGTCGGTCCCTGGGAGTGGGATGTCAAGCGCCTGGTCACGAGCGTGGCGATCCTCGGTGACGAATTCGGGATGCCGGACGATGCCGTGCGCCAGACGGTTATCAAGACCGTCGCCGCGTACCGCACCCGGATGAACGAATTGGCGCAGATGTCCGCCCTGGAGCGGTTCTATCTCAAGACGACCGCGCTGGAGGTGCTGGACTTGGTCTCCCGGCTCTCCAAGAGCGCGTCCAAGTTGGCGACCGACACGGTCGCCAAGGCGTCCCGCAACACGTCGCACCGTGCACTCAGGAAGCTGACCGCGACCACTGTCGATGGTCGCTACCGGATCGTCGAGCAACAGGACATCGCGGTCCGTGTGCCGGAGGTGGGCTTATCCGAGGCGGCGGCCATGGTCGACGAGTACTTCGGTTCGGTGCCCGAGGACGTCGTGGCGCTGTTGGCATGTCATCAGTTCGAGGATGCCGTGGTGCGGGTGGTCGGTGTGGGCAGCGTGGGCACCCGCTGTTATCTCGCGCTGCTCACCGATGCGGATGGGTCGCCGTTGTTCCTGCAGATGAAGGAGGCCTCGGCCTCGGTGATCGAGGCGTACTTCCCGCAGGAGCTGCGGCTGGATCACGGGCGCCGGGTGGTGGCCGGGCAGCGCATCATGCAGGCCAGCGGCGATCCCTTTCTCGGGTATGTGTCCTCGGCGCGGCGTGGCAGCTTCTACGTCAGGCAGTTCCGCGACATGAAAGGTTCCGTGGAGATCACGAGCCTCACCGATCCCGATGATCTGGCGCTGTACGGCTCGCTGTGCGCGATGACGCTCGCGCGTTCCCACGCTCAATCGGGTGTGCCGGGAGTGATCGCGGGCTACCTCGGTACGGGAAGTGATCCCAACGCCGCGGACTCCGCGTTCGCGGATTTCGCCGAGGCCTACACGCAGCTCAACCGTGCGGACCACCAGCGGCTGCTCGCGGCCTCGGCGGAGCAGTGGCTGCCGAACTCCTGATGTCCTAATTTGTGGGATACCCGACCTGGACGCCATTGCCCAGGTGGCGAACACTGAGAAACGTGACGCGTTCGGTCGTGATCCTGGGATTCCCGGGGGTGCAGGCCCTCGACCTGGTGGGGCCATACGAGGTGTTCGCGACCGCGTCGCAGTACTTGACCGGCACACCCGGCTACGACGTGTCGCTGGTATCGAGCGATGGTGTCCCGGTGTCCACGGGGTCGGGGATGGAGCTGGTTACCCATCAGCTGCCAAATCCCGACGGAGGATGTGACACGTTGCTCCTGCCCGGCGGCATCGGTGTGCCCGCGGTCCAGGGGGATGCCGCCCTCATGGAATGGATACGTACCTCAGCACGCTCTGCCCGACGAGTGGTGAGTGTTTGCAACGGTGCGTTTCTGGCCGCCTCGGCCGGCTTGCTCGACGGCTGCCGTGCCACCACGCACTGGGCGATTGCCGAAAAGCTTGCGGCTGAATTCCCGAGCATCACAGTGGATCCCGACCCGATTTTCATACGCAGTTCGGACAAGACGTGGACGGCTGCCGGCGTGACCGCGGGTATAGATCTGGCGCTGGCCCTCGTTGAGGACGATCACGGCGCAGAGGTGGCGCAGACCGTCGCGCGCTGGCTTGTTCTCTACCTGCGCCGCCCGGGCGGGCAGTCTCAATTCGCGGCTCCGGTCTGGATGCCGCGGGCCAAGCGAATGCCGATCCGGGACGTGCAGGAGGCCATCGAGGCGCAGCCCGGAGGATCGCACCGGGTGCCCGAGCTGGCCCGCCTGGCGGCGATGAGCCCGCGGCATTTCACGCGTGTGTTCACCGCGGAGGTTGGTGAGGCACCGTCGGCCTATGTGGAGCGCATCCGCTCCGAGGCCGCTCGCCGCCAGCTCGAAGAGACCGACGACACCATGGTGGTGATCGCGAACCGCTGCGGGTTTGGATCCGCGGAATCCTTGCGCCGCAACTTCGTTCGCCGCATGGGTGTATCGCCCGATCAGTACCGCAAGACCTTCCACCGCACAGAAAGGATTTCCCTATGACTTCCCGTACGACGCAGATCGCGATCGTGCTGTACCCGGATTTCACGGCACTGGATTTCATTGGCCCGTATGAGGTCCTGCGCTTCATGCCCGACACCGAGGTCCGGTTTGTGTGGCATCAGCCCGGGCCCGTCACCGCTGATTCCGGCGTGCTGGTCATCGGTGCCACGCACTCGTTCGACGAGACCCCCGCACCGGATGTCGTGCTGGTGCCCGGAGGGCCGGGAACGACGATAGCCGCGCGCGACGAACAGCTCCTGGAATGGTTGCGCCGGGTGCACCCGACGGCCACCTGGACCACGTCGGTATGCAGTGGTTCGGTGGTGCTGGCGGCGGCTGGTCTGCTCGAGGGCCACCGGGCCACCTCGCATTGGTCGACCCTGCCCCTGCTGAAACCGTTCGGGGTGACTCCGGTCGGCGACGAGCGCATCGTGCGGACCGGTCACGAGGGTGTGGTGACCGCGGCGGGGGTATCGGCGGGTATCGATCTGGGGCTGTGGCTCGCGGGCCAGATCGCGGGGGAGGAACGGGCCAAGGCGATCCAGCTGAGCATCGAGTACGACCCGCAGCCGCCCTTTGACTCCGGGCATATGTCCAAGGCCAGCGCCGCCACCAAGGCCACCGCGACCGCAGGGTTGGCCAAGGACACGTTCCGGCCGACGATCATCGCCGCGGGCGCGATGTTGTTGTGGGATGGCGCACTCGCGACGGTGCGCAGGAGAGGGGACCGACGCGGGTCGCTCCGCGGCCGCGTCGACCCCCGACCTCGACCCTGACCAGGCGCCCTGAAGGCGGAGCGACTACCTTCTCTATGAACGTTCTCACGGAGCCGCTCAACCTCAGAAGGGATGCCTGTGGCCGACAACAATGATTTCGCTACTCTCCAGTACCCCGGAGGCGAAACCAAGCTGGATATCGTCCGCGCGACCGAAGGCTCTGATGGCTTCGCGCTGGGCAAATTGCTGGCTGATACCGGCTACACCACCTTCGATGCGGGCTTCGTCAACACCGCATCGACGAAGAGCGCCATCACGTACATCGACGGCGACGTGGGCATCCTGCGCTACCGCGGTTACCCGATTGAGCAGCTGGCCGAAAAGTCCACCTTCATCGAGGTGAGCTACCTGCTCATCTACGGCGAGCTGCCCACCCCGCAGCAGCTGGAGGACTTCACCACCAAGATCCAGCGCCACACGCTGCTGCACGAGGATCTCAAGCGGTTCTTCGACGGCTTCCCGCGCAACGCGCACCCGATGCCGGTGCTGTCGAGCGCCGTGAACGCGCTCAGTGCTTACTACCAGGACTCGCTGGATCCGCATGATGACGCACAGGTCGAGCTGTCGACGATTCGCTTGCTGGCGAAGCTGCCGACCATCGCCGCCTACGCGTACAAGAAGTCGGCGGGACAGCCGTTCCTGTACCCGGACAACTCGCTGACCCTCGTCGAGAATTTCCTGCGGATGACCTTCGGCTTCCCCGCGGAGCCCTATGAGGTGGACCCGGAGATCGTGCGGGCCCTCGACATGCTCCTGATCCTGCACGCCGATCACGAACAGAACTGCTCGACCTCGACGGTGCGCTTGGTCGGCTCCTCGGACGCCAACCTGTTCACCTCCGTATCCGGTGGCATCAACGCGCTCTGGGGGCCGCTGCACGGCGGCGCGAACCAGGCGGTGTTGGAGATGTTGGAGCGCATCCGCGCCGAGGGCGGCGATACCCACGACTTCGTCCGCCGGGTCAAGAACCGCGAAGACGGCGTCAAGCTCATGGGCTTTGGGCACCGCGTCTACAAGAACTATGACCCGCGTGCACGCATCTGCAAGGAGCAGGCCGACAAGATCCTCGGCAAGCTCGGCGGCGACGACCAGCTGCTCGAGATCGCCAAGGCCCTTGAGGAAGCCGCGCTCACCGACGACTACTTCATCGAGCGCAAGCTGTACCCGAATGTCGACTTCTACACCGGTCTGATCTACCGGGCCATCGGCTTCCCGACCCGGATGTTCACGGTGCTGTTCGCCCTCGGGCGACTCCCGGGCTGGATCGCGCACTGGCGCGAGCTCCATTCGGAGCCGGGCAAGATCGGCCGTCCGCGCCAGATCTACACCGGCTACGGAGAGCGTCAGTACCCGTAGCGTTCGCTCGTGAGATGACAAAGCTCACACAAATCTGTTTGCATCGCTAACAGTTGTAGTTTCACAATAGTCATGTGGAACCAACCGTCGAGGCATTGAGCGAGCGCCGCAAGATCGTGATCCTCGGATCTTGCTGCCTGAGTCTGCTCATCGTGTCGATGGACTCCACCATCGTGAACGTCGCGCTGCCGACCATCCGGGCTGATTTCGGTGCCAGCACGTCACAGCTGCAATGGGTCATCGACATCTACACCCTGGGGCTGGCCTCGCTGCTCATGCTTTCCGGAGCCGCGGGTGACCGGCTGGGGCGCCGGAGGGTCTTCCACATCGGGCTTTCGATCTTCACGGTGGGCTCACTGCTGTGTAGCGTGGCACCCACCGTCGGATTGCTGATCGCCGCGCGTCTGCTGCAGGCGGTGGGTGGCTCGATGCTCAACCCGGTTGCGCTGTCCATCATTTCGCAGGTGTTTACCGGCCGCGTGGAACGCGCCAGGGCGCTGGGATTCTGGGGCGCGGTGGTGGGGATATCGATGGCGCTGGGCCCGATAGTCGGCGGGTTTCTGATCGAATGGGTGGGCTGGCGAGCCGTCTTCTGGATCAACCTGCCCGTGTGTGCGCTAGCATTCGTGCTGACGGCGATCTTTGTGCCGGAGAGCAAGTCTGCGACCATGCGCGATATCGACCCGGTGGGGCAGGTGCTCGCGGTGCTCTTCCTGTTCGGCATCGTGTTCACCTTGATTGAAGGTCCGTCGCTGGGATGGGCCACACCACAGCTCATCGCGGTTCTCATCACCGCGCTGGTGGCGTTCGCGGTGTTCCTCAGGTACGAGTCCCGGCGCCGCCACCCCTTCATCGATCTGCGCTTCTTCCGCAGCGTCCCGTTCGCGTCCGCCACCCTCACCGCGATATGTGCGTGCGTGGCCTGGAGTGCGTTCCTGTTCACGATGTCGCTGTACCTGCAGGGGGAGCGCCACTTCTCGGCGATGCACACCGGGCTGGTCTATCTCCCAATTGCCATTGGGGCGCTGGTGTTCTCGCCGATCTCGGGCCGCATGGTGGGCCGGTTCGGCGCGCGGCCGTCATTGCTGACGGCGGGTGCCCTGTTCTTCACGGCATCGCTGCTGCTTACCCAGGTATCGACGGTGACACCGATCTGGGAGCTCCTGGTGGTTTTCGCCATCTTCGGCGCGGGTTTCTCCATGGTGAACGCACCGATCACCAATGCCGCGGTCAGCGGTATGCCACTGGATCGGGCCGGCGCGGCCTCAGCGGTCACCTCCACCAGTCGCCAGGTGGGCGTGAGTATCGGTGTGGCACTGTGCGGTTCGATCGGCGCTCCTGCGCTGTGGTTCATGTGCGCGGGCCTTGGTCTGGCCATCGCTACGCTCGGTATCGTGTCTACCTCTCCGTTCGCGCTGCGCTCGGCGCAGCGACTCGCGCCGCTTATCCAGAGCACCCCGGCACGGGAGGTTTCTCGTGCCGGATAGGTCCCTCGCGGACGACGTGTGGCGCGCCATGGCGAGCCTGGTGCTGGACAACCGTGACAGCTGGCGACGGACGGTCGTCGAGAAGACTGGACTGCCCTTCAGCCGCGTGCGCATCCTGCGAAGGCTTGCGCGACAGTCCATGACGGTGAAGGCAATAGCCGAGGCCACCGCCCTGGACGCTCCGGCGGCCACGGTGGCGGTGAGCGATCTGGAGCAGCGTGGGTTGGTGGTGCGTCGCATCGATCCCGACAATCGCCGATGCAAGCGGGTGTCGTTGACCGACGAAGGTCAGCAGCTGATGGCGGTCATTGCCGAGATGGATGACCCCGCACCGGCCGGTCTGGCCGCGTTGAGTGAGGACGAACTGAAGAACTTGCGGGCCATCCTGGAGAGGGCGGCGTCCTTCAGTTAGCGCCGAGCACCGCCATCGCGGCATGGTATCCGCCGAGCCCCGATACCCCGCCCCCGCGGCGGGAACCCGAGCCACAGAGC
This sequence comes from Mycobacterium sp. D16Q16, assembly GCF_002013745.1. Classification (NCBI taxonomy): domain Bacteria; kingdom Bacillati; phylum Actinomycetota; class Actinomycetes; order Mycobacteriales; family Mycobacteriaceae; genus Mycobacterium; species Mycobacterium sp. D16Q16. Next base: position 32,498 of record NZ_MAEY01000002.1, on the reverse strand, counting down.
AGAATCCGATCGTGATCCGTGGCCACGCCCCAGCGGCGGGCGGGTGTATCCAGCGGTTCGTCATCCTCTGCGAATGGCCACTGCAGACCACCGTGGAAGATGTTTCCTGCCGTCATGCCGAGGGCGCGCTCCAAGTCTTCGGTGGTCTTGGTCTCGATACACGGGTTTCCCTGCGAGTCGTTGGCCAACACCTCGGTGATCGGCTCGGCCAGTACCGAGTTCAGCGATGCGAGCACGGCGGCCTGCAGTTCTTCGCGGGTTGCCTTCAGGCCATGCGGAGTGTGCAATCCGAACACCGTCAGCGTCTGCGCCCCGGAGGCGCGTAGTTCCGGAGACAGAATGCTGGGATCGGCCAGCGAATGACAGTAGATCTCGCACGGCATCGGGTCTGGGATCTGGCCGGCGAGCGCCTGCCGGTAGGCATTGTCCAGCTGCGTGTAGGTCTCGTTGATGTGGAAAGTTCCGCCGAAAGCCTGCTCAGGCGTGACCTTCTCGTCAGGCAGCCGCGGCAGACGCCTCAGGAGAAGGTTGACCTTGACCTGTGCGCCCGGCTGACCATCCGGTGGATCTTCTCCGAGCAGACGGGCCAATACCGCGGGTGTGACGCCGCTGAGAATATGTTCACCGATGGCGATGTGCTCGTCCTCGCCGATTCGGTAGTGCACCTCACCGTCGGGATTGATGGCCAAAACCTCTGCTCCGGTGCGTAATTCGGCACCATGGCGGCGTGCAGCGGATTCCAGCGAGCCAGTCACGGCGCCCATGCCGCCGATGGGGACATCCCAGGGATTCATCTGGTGATAGAGAAAGCAGATGTTCTGCTGCAGCGATGGGTCATCGGCACCGGCGAATGTTCCGATGAGCGCATCCGTCAGGAGGACCCCGCGTTGTAGGTCATCGGGTGTGGCCGCGCGGATCACTTCGCCGATGGGCGTCTCGATCAGCTCGGACCAGGCGCCGGTGCGCAATTGATGACGAGTGGGCAGCGGTCTGAGCATCGAATCCCACACGGGCTCTGTCACCGAGGCGCACAGGGCTCCGAACTCGGCGAAATCGTCTGGACGGGCGAGAAATCCGCTCCGGCCACCGGTTGATGGGTCCGGTGTGTACGACGCGTACTTACGTCGCGCCAGCTGCACCGATAGGCCCAGGTCGCCGATGATCTGGCGCGGGAGCAGGCTCACCAGATATGAGTACCGCGACAATCGGGCGTCAACGCCGTCGAATGCCGGTGCCGAGATCGCGGCACCGCCCAACATATCGAGCCGCTCTAGGAGCAGCACCCGCTTGCCCGCGCGCGCCAGATACGCGGCGGCGGTCAGGGCATTGTGCCCGCCGCCGACGATCACTGTGTCAAATCGGTCAGATCCCGTGATGGACATGGGAGGACTGTACGACCTGCCGGTGATCAGACGGCGCTTTTCAGGACGTCCTCGAACTCGGTGCAGAACCAGTCCACGTCCGATCGCGAGAACACCAGTGGGGGTCTGACTTTCAGCACGTTGCCATCCTGGCCGCAGACCGAGATCAATACCCGCCGATTTCGTAGCGCATTCACGATGCGCAGCGCGCCGGCACGGTCGGGGGTGCGGGAAACGGGGTCGACGACGACCTCGACTCCGGTGTACAGACCGGCACCCCGGATGTCGCCCAGCTCGACGTGACGCGAGGCTAAGGATCGCAACTCAGTGCGCAGCATCGCACCCACCTCTGCGGCATGCAGCTGTAGCTTCTCGTCTTCGATGACATCCAGCACGGCGGAGGCCGCGGCCATGGAGACCGGGTTTCCTCCGAAGGTGTTGAAATAGGGTACTTCCCGGGAAAACGGAGCGAGAATCGCGGAAGTCGCCGCCATCGCCGAAACCGGAATGCCATTGGCCATCGGTTTACCCATGGTGACCAGGTCGGGCACTACACCGTGACGAATGAACCCCCACATGGCCTCACCGGTGCGGGCGAATCCTGGCTGCACCTCGTCGGCGATGAGTACACCACCTGCCTTGCGCACAATCTCAGCGGCCGGCGCCAGTACCGACGGGTCGGGATAGATCCCGTCCGAGGAAAAGATGGTGTCCACTACCAAGCAGCTGAAACCATGATCCGCGGTGCGTAATTCATCGATGGCAGCCGATACGGCAGCGGCGAATGTGGCGGCCAGGTCGCCCGCTGATGTCCGATAGCTGTCGGGTGCCGGTACCACCCGCACGTGCGATCCAAGGGAGCTCCCGCCGAGTGATGGGGAGATGGCGGTGACCGCCGCGGTGTTTCCGTGGTAGGCATCGCTGGTCACGATGACTCCCCTTGCTCCGGTGTACATCTCGGCCACCCGCAGCGCCAGGTCGTTGGCTTCCGATCCGGTGCATGCATACATCACCTGGTCGATGGCGCTGGGCATGGTGGCAAGGAGACGTTCCGAGTAGTCGACGATGCCTTCGTGGAGATACCGGGTGTGAGTGTTGAGTGTGGACAGCTGCCTGGTGACCGCCTCGACGACGTGGGGATGGCAGTGGCCAACGCTCGCCACGTTGTTGTAGGCGTCCAGATACCGGTTGCCTTCGGCATCGAACAGATGGCTACCCCGTCCGCGCACCAGGTGTACCGGCCGCTCGTAGAACAGCCGGTATGACGGGCCGAGCATCCGTTCTCTCGCTGAGATCAGTGTGTCGGTGGCCAGATCATCGTGTTCCCCCGCGTAGCTGTTCGAGTCCATGATGTTGGAAAAGCTCATCGTTCGGGTGCCTCCTCCAGGACGGTTCTTCCGAGGTCTTCGTAGCGGTCCGGTGCGGTGTACTTAAGGGTGAGAGCCAATGCGATACCGCCGATTCCGGTGACTGCGACCACCCACGGAATCGACGCGAAGATCCAGTCGCTGGCCGCGGTGCCGGCCGCGAACGAGGCATGTTTGGCCAGCAGGTAGACGACGTAGACCATGCCCAGCCCGCCCAGTAGCGGCGCCACCAAGGTGCGGAACCAGTGTGCTGTTTCCGGGTGATTCCGCTGTACATGAAAGTACGAAATCACCGCGAAAGCAGTGAGTGCCTGGACGATCAGGATCGCGGTCGTACCCAGGAGAGCCATCAGCCCGTAGAGCCCGGTGTAGGGATCACGGTGGGTCAGCGCGAAGAAGAGCACCACCACTGTGGCGAAGGCGGTTTGGACGAATCCCGCCACGTGCGGTGAGCCATGAGCCGAATGAGTGGCTCCGATGGTCCGGCGCATCCCGGGTATGACATTCTCGCGTCCGATGGCATACAAGTAGCGGGCCGCACAGTTGTGGAAGGCCATGCCGCAGGCGAAGGAACCCGTCATCAGCAGCACCTTGAACAGGCTGACTGCCCACACCCCGAGGTGGCTCTGCACCGGGCCGAAGAAGATGTCACCGGCCGTCGATGAATCTTGAGCCAGCGCAACGGCATTGTCGGGGCCGGTGCCCACGATGGCGAGCCACGAAACGAGGACGTAGAAGATTCCCACACCGACTACTGAGGTCACTATTGCGATAGGGATGATCTTCTTGGGGTTCTTGGACTCCTCGGCATACATCGCACTGGACTCAAACCCGACCCAGGACCAGAACGCGAAGAATAGGCCGACGCCGGCAGAACCCGCGACCGCGATCGGGCCGGCCGGGCCATGGACCACTCCACCGAGATCGTGAAAGCCGTTGAGGGGATTAAGCGATTCCCAAGACCAGCCCTGCGGCCCGCCCCCGGTGAACAGCACCGACAGCGCCAGCAGCGACAGCATGAAGATCTCGGTCACCAGGAAGACACCTAATACCCGCGCCGCGAGATTGAGGTCGAAATAGGTGAGCACCGCGTTGGTGGCCAGCATGATCAGCGCGAAGACAATCCAGGGAACGTTGGCGTGGAACAACGTATGGAAGAGGTCGTTCGCGAAGAACGAGAAGATTCCGACCAAGGATGCCTCGAAGACCATATAGGCCAACGTGATCAGGAATCCTGAGCCCAGTCCGACGACGCGGCCGAGGCCGTGCGAGATGTATCCGTAAAACGCGCCCGTCGCGACGATGTGTCTGGACATGGCCGCATAACCGACAGCGAAGAGCGTGAGCACGATGGTGGCCACCAGGTATCCGGCGGGTGCGTACGCCCCGTTGCCAAATCCCACCGCCATGGGCACGTTGCCGACCATCGCGGTGATCGGCGCGGCGGTGGCCACCGCCATGAACAGCACTCCCATCAGGCCGACGGCATTGGGTTTCAGGCGCTGCATGCCGCCGGGTTCGGTGGTGGTTTCGGTGGCAGTGGTGGTGGGGTCGATGGTGTCGCTCACAGAAGATCCCTTCTCCATATTTGGTCTGGTCTTGACCGGTTCTCCGTGACCGGCGAAGCCTGGGCGATCAGATCAACGGTGCTGCTTTGGTGCGACGGCGTTATTTATACCCGTCCTAGTGCCCAGGTTGAAAGGAAATCAGAGAAATCGCCCGGATTGGTTTCGGTGATGTTTCGAGCTGGGTCCATTGCGGTTCGTTCGAGTTAAATGGTCCGATTTGGTCCGCTCAACGGCCGCTTATGGTGCACACTCGAAACCATGCCGGGACTACCGTCGAACCACAGCGCGTTCGCGCACGCCGCCCTGCCGGAATACGGTCGCGATCCGCACACCCCGTTGCGGCTGTTGAGCCTTTCCGAGAACGCCACATATCTGGTGGATGATCAGCGCCCAATCGTGCTCCGGGTACATCGGCCCGGGTACCACACGCTGCCCGCGATTCGTTCGGAGCTGGCCTGGATGCGGGCGCTTCGCACTGAGACTCCTGTCGTCACACCGGAACTCGTGCCGACGGCGAATGGATCGGATGTGATCGCCGTCGCCGTAGGCGGAACCACACTGCACGTCGATGCCATGGGTTATGTCCCCGGCTGCACCGCGGAGGAAACATCCGGTGTTGTGGGTTACGGGAAGCTCGGCCAACTGACCGCACACATGCACGACCACGTCCAGCACTGGCGTGTGCCGCAGGAGTTCACCCGGTTTCGTTGGGACCTGGACTCGATGTTCGGCCCGCGGGCGCGCTGGGGTGACTGGCTGCAGGCCCCCGGGATGACCGACCGGGACCGGATGGCGATCGACGCCGCGGTGCAGGACATGGCCCGTAGGCTCGGCGAATACGGTTACACCCCAGACCGATTCGGCCTGATACATGCCGATATGAGGCTGTCCAATCTTATGGTTGACCCGGCACGGCCGGGGTCTGACATCACGGTCATCGACTTCGACGATTGCGGGTGGTCCTGGTTCATGGCGGACCTCGGCGCCGTGGTGTCCTGGGTGGAAGACACTCCGGAGGCGGAGGTAGCGGTTGCCGAATGGCTCGATGGCTACCAGCGAGTGCGCCGCCTCTCCGAGGACCATCTCGGCATGATCCCGGTTTTCGTGATGCTGCGGCGGGTCATGCTCACCGCCTGGATCGCCTCGCATGCCGATGCCGACGCGGCGATCAGGGTCAGTAACGGATTCGGGGCGCGCACCGCCCTTCTTGCACAGCGATACCTCGGCGACCGGACATGGTTGCGGGAAGCAGTTTTCGGTCGTCGAGTCGGCTAACCCGGCCGCAGAGAGGAAACATGATGTTCGATCTGTCCACAAAGTCGGTGCTGGTGACCGGCGGTACCAAGGGGATTGGCCGCGGCATCGCCACCGTGTTCGCGCGGGCCGGGGCCAATGTTGCGGTTGCCGCCCGATCTTCCGATGAGACCCAATCGCTAGCAAGGGACTTGGATGAACTCGGTGTCGGTAATGTCATGGGTGTCCGCCTGGATGTGTCCGACCCGGGCTCGTGTGCGGATGCCGCGCGAACCGTCGTCGACGCCTTCGGCGGGCTGGATGTGCTGTGCGCCAATGCGGGAATCTTCCCGGAGGCGCGACTGGACACCATGACCCCCGAACAGCTCTCCGAGGTGCTCGATATCAACGTCAAGGGCACCTTCTACGCCGTGCAGGCCTGTCTGGAGGCATTGACCGCATCCGGTCGGGGTCGTGTGGTCCTCACCTCGTCCATCACCGGGCCGGTCACCGGCTATCCGGGCTGGTCGCACTATGGCGCGTCGAAGGCTGCGCAGTTGGGTTTCATGCGGACGGCGGCGATAGAACTGGCGCCACGGCGCGTGACGGTGAACGCGATCCTGCCCGGCAATATCCTCACCGAGGGCTTGGTGGATATGGGCGAGGAATACATCGCCGGGATGGCGCGCTCGATTCCCCTGGGAACGTTGGGCAGCCCCGCCGACATCGGGCACCTGGCGGCCTTCCTGGCCAGCGATGAGGCCGCATACATCACCGGTCAGGCCATCGTGATCGACGGCGGGCAGGTGCTGCCCGAATCGCCGGAGGCGGTTAACCCGTAGGCGCGCTTGCGGCGATACTGAGCAGATGGAGGAGTCGGAGGGCGGCCCGGTAGCCGAAGACGTGCGGCGTCGAATCCTGTCGATGCTCGCGCAGGGCACGCTGCACCCGGGCTCGCGGTTGGGGTCCGAGCGCGAGATGGCCGAGCGATTCGCGGTGTCGCGTGCGACCGTGCGCAGTGCTTTGGTGCCGTTGAGTCGCGCCGGCATCCTGGAGCGTCACACCGGCCGTGGCGGTGGCACCTTCGTGCGAGCCGATGTGGTGCAGCGCAATGTCGCCGAGCTGGTTGGCCTGCCCACCAGGCTGCATATCGGTGGCCACACGAGTGACACTCGGGTGCTGGGTACATCCCGGCGGCCCGCCACCCCTACCGAGCGATCTGCTCTTGAAATCGAGGACGGGGCAGAGGTTTTCGATGTGCGGCGGCTTCGCTACGCAGACGGGGTGCCGCTCTCTGTCGACAATGCGTGCTTCGCTGCCGAGCTGGTTCCGGACTTGCTGGAACAACCGCTCGGCGGATCCCTGTACGAGCTGTGTCAGCTGCGCTACGGATTGATCGCCGACTCGTCGACAGAGACGATCGAAGTGGTGAGTGCAAATCCGCGTGAGGCCGAATGGCTTGACGTGCCCCATCGCAGGCCCTTGCTGGCCATCACGCGGGTAACCCGTAGCACGGACGGGCGTCCGTTCGAGTACAGCTATGACCTGTTCCGTGCCGACCGGGTACGACTGACCGCCACCATGACATCGGCCGTCGCGCAAGAGAGTCGCGGGGTGGACGGCAAGGTGGAACGCGCGGTGAGCAGCCTGGCCGCCCACCGGAGGCGGGACGATACGCTGCTGGCATGACGAAACCCGAGATTGATTTTCAGCCAGGTCCAGCGCCCACCGAACTGGTCATCAAGGACATCACCGTCGGTGACGGCGCCGAGGCCGCGCCCGGATCTGTCGTCAACGTTCATTACGTCGGAGTCGAATTCGAGAGCGGCGAGGAATTCGACAGCTCGTGGAACCGTGGCGAGTCCATCGAGTTCCCGCTCGGCGCACTCATCCAGGGCTGGCAGGACGGCATTCCCGGTATGAAGGTCGGCGGACGTCGTCAGCTCACCGTGCCGCCGGCGCAGGCGTACGGCGAGGCAGGCGCCGGGCACCAGTTGTCGGGCAAGACGCTGGTGTTCGTGATCGACCTGCTCGGCGCGCGCTAGGACTAATGCCCGGGGAGGCGCAGGACCAGTCTTGCGCCTCCCAACGGGCTGGACTCCAAAGCCGCTGTACCACCGTGGAGTTCGGCTTGCTGAGCGACCAGCGCCAGGCCCAATCCGGAACCGGTGTGCGATGCGGTTGAGCCGCGTGAGAACCGTTCGAAGACGACCTCGCGCTCGGCTTCGGGGATGCCGGTGCCGTTGTCGTCAATCGCGATTTCCACACCGTGCACCGTGCTGATCGCCGAGAGGCGAACCTCTGACGCGCCGCCGTGCCGGACAGCGTTCTTGATCGCATTGTCGATCACCAGCCGCAGCCCCGCGGGCAGCCCCAACATCAAGATGGTCGACGAGGGGACGAGGGACACCTCGACATTCGGAAAGCTGCGGTCGGCATCGTGCGCGGCGCGGTCCAGTAGCTCGGTGATATCGACCGGTACGTGGTCATCCTCAGTGGTCAGGTCGCCCTGTGCGAGTCTCTCGAGCGCGGAAAGCGTTGCCTCGATGCGGGTTTGAGTGCGTACGGTTTCCTCGAGGATCTCGGCGCGCTGGTCCTCGCTGAGGTTGAGTGTGGACAGTACCTCGAGGTTGGTCCGCATCGCCGTGAGCGGGGTGCGTAGTTCATGGGAGGCCACCGCGGAGAAGTCGCGCGCGGTTTCGAGGGCGGCCTTGGTCTTTTCCTGCTCGTTGTTGATGCGTTCGAGCATTCCCTCGACCGCCTCGGAGATCTCGACGGCCTCGCGTACGCCGCGCACATTCACGTCATCGGGGTTGGATTGCGCGTTGATCAGGCGGGCCTGCTGCGCCAGCAGCCGGAAGGGACTCACCACGATGAGGGAAATCACCCAGCCCACGATCACGGTCCCGATCAGTACGCCGCCACAGATCGCGAGGATGCGGATGTGGTACCGGTCGATCTGTCGCTGTGTCTCGGCGATCGGAGCGCCGACCGCGACGGGGATGTTGCCTGGGGCGATGAACGAGCGGACCCGGTATTCGACGCCGTTGATCGTGGTGTTGGCATAGCCGGGCTCCAAGAGTGGCAATTCCACTTCACTGGGGATGGACTTGGTCAGCCCGGCGACGCGGGCGGTGAGCACCAGGCCGTCGGGGGTGTCGATCTTCCCTTCCGAACTGATCACCGAATTCAGCAGGCTCGAGACGGCGCCGAGGCTGGACACCGAGTCCAGCCGGCGGTCCAGCTGGCTGTTCTGGTCGTCCTCGACACCCAGCCACACCCAGGTTCCGAGCGTGACGACGAGCACCATGACGCCCAGCGCGGCGATGGCGACCAGGGTGCGCAGTGAGAAGACCCGCATGGGTCTCTCCAGCAGTCGGTACGCCAGGTCGGTGATTCGCTGGCTGCGGTGCTTGCTGGGAGTGGTCATACAGAACTACTGCGACCGCAGCACGAACCCGACGCCGCGCACGGTGTGCAGCAGCCGAGGCGCGCCACTGGTCTCCAGCTTGCGGCGCAGGTAGCCGATGAATACGTCGACGACGTTGGTATCGGCGGCGAAGTCGTATCCCCACACCAGCTCCAGCAGCTGGGCGCGGGACAGCACGGCGGTCTTGTGTTCTGCCAGCACGGCCAGCAGATCGAACTCGCGCTTGGTGAGGTCGACCTCGACACCGTTGATGCGCGCACGCCGGCCGGGGATCTCGACCTCAAGGGGGCCGACTGTGATGGTTTCGGTGGACGAGGTGGCCACCGCGCCGCGGCGGCGCAAGAGCGCTTTCACCCGCGCTACCAGCTCGGCGAGTACGAATGGCTTGGTCAGGTAGTCGTCGGCGCCCGCCTCCAGGCCCGCGACCCGGTCGTCCACCGAGGTGCGCGCGGACAGCACGCACACCGGCACGTCGTTGTCCATCGCGCGCAGCGCTGTGACGACGCTGACACCGTCGAGCACGGGCATGTTGATATCGAGCACGATCGCGTCCGGACGATGCTCGGTGGCGCAGCGCAGCGCCTCGGCGCCGTCGCTGGCGGTGTTCACCTCGAAACCGGAGAGACGCAGGCCACGCTCCAGCGAGGCGAGCACATCGGCGTCGTCATCGACCACTAACACGCGCGGGGAGGCGTGCCCGGCATCTTGTGATGAGCCGCTTGCGCGAAGTCCATCAGGCATGCCTGCCATCTTGCCCGATGCAGCGCTCAAAACCTTCCATCTGCCGACACCGGTGCTGTCCCGTGAGTCGCCAGTATCATGAAAGCTGATAATCCGGCGTCCCATACCGAAAGCTTGCGAATGTCAAAAACAGTACCTGTAAAGCTGGTTTCCTACGTTGCTGGCGTATGCGCCGTGCTTGGTTTGGGGCTGCTTTCCGAGGGTGCGGCTGTCGCTCACGCCGATCCCGCATTCCCCGATCTGAATGGGTTCGCCGCCGTGGCGCCCGACGGGTACTTCGTGACCAACGAGAACTCCTCGGTTCGCTCGATCCACTTCTCGACCCCGGACGGAATCGGCTGCATGTTCCGCGCCTCGGCGAACATCACGCCCACCTCACGTCAACGCCTGAGCTGCGACGGTGCTGTGCCGGGGATTCCCGGGGATGCGCAGAGTGCGCCGAACGTGCCGGGTGTCGGTGGTGCGAGCGCTAATGTGCCGGGGCTGGGCGGTGTGAACATTCCGGGCGTGGGGACGTGTCCGATGGGCACTGTGGCGCAGAAGGGCGATGGCGCGTTCGAGATCAGCAAGGGTGCCTGGTCCTGCGGCACCAAACCCGAGGCGCCCGTCCTCAATGTCGGGCAGAAACTCACCTACGGCAACGTCACGTGTGCTGTGGGCGCGGGCAGTCTGACCGCCTGCCAGGTGAGCATGGGCGATCAGAAGCACGGCTTCGTGCTGCAGCCCTCAGGCAGCACGTCCTTCTAGATAGTTCATCAGCTCCGCAACGGCGGCGCGCGACGCCCTGTTGGCGCCGATGGTGCTGGCCGAGGACCCGTATCCCAGCAGGTGGATCGTGGGCCGTCCCGCGACCTGAGTGAGCAGCCGACCGGTCATCGTGATGCCGCCGCGACCGTTGCGCAGGCGCAGCGGTGCCAGGTGATCCAGTGCATGCCGGAATCCGGTGCACCACAGGATCACGTCGACATCCAGTGAGCTGCCGTCGGCCCAGGCGACCCCGGTCGGGGTGATGTGGCTGAACATGGGCCGGCGAGCAAGCACCCCGCGTTGTGAGGCCTCGGCGATCTCCGGCGTCCACGGCAGTCCGGTCGCGGACACCACCGAGCGTTGCGGTTCCCCGCGGCGCGACCGCTCATCGACACCGGCGACCGCGGCACGCAGCCGATCGACGGTGAAATCAACGACGAATTCCGGCTCGCGCCGGGTCACCCACGATGTGCGTGTGACCATCGATATCTCGGCCAGTAACTGCACGGCGGACACCCCGCCGCCAACCACCAGCACGTGCTGGCCTGCGAACTCCCCGGGTGTGCGGTAGTCGTGGGTGTGCAGCTGGCGTCCCTCGAAGGTGGACGAGCCCGGAACAAAGGGGACGAACGGCTTGTCCCAGGTCCCCGTCGCGTTGATCAATCCACGGACGGTGAACTCGCCCGCGGATGTCCCGAGTGAGAACCCGCCCGAAATGGCCCGCACCTCCCGCACGTGTACGGGCCGGTGGACGTCCAGGGCGTACCGGTGTTCGTACTCGTCGAAGTACCGGGGCATGGCGGTGGACGCCCTGATGGTGCCCGTTTCGTCGAAGGGCAGTCCGGGCAGTTGATAGATGCGGTTGGTGTTGTCCAGCGTCAACGTGGGCCAGCGGAACTGCCATGCCCCGCCCGGGCTGGGGGAGTGATCGAGGATGACGAATCCGCTACCGGGCTCGAGGCCGCGCCGCCGCAGAAAGTATCCCGCCGCGATCCCGGCCTGCCCGCCACCAATCACGGCGACGGTAGTCATGGCCGCCATATTAGGGTGGTCGCCATGATCGGTGTAACTAGCGACGGTCCCGTCACCACCATTGAGCTGCAGCGCCCAGAACGACGCAACGCGGTGACCTACGAGCTTGCGCTCGCCTTCGCCGAGGAGGTCCGCAAGGCTGCCGAAACCGCACGCGTCATCGTCGTCACCGGGCAGGGCACTTCGTTCTGCGCGGGCGCCGACCTTTCCAGCGGCGCCCCTGATCCCGACAAGTTCGCCGATGCCTGGCAGCACTCGATCAAGAGCATCGACGCTGCCGACATCCCGGTGATCGCCGCCGTCAACGGCCCCGCCATCGGTGCCGGTGTCATGCTGGCGATGGTGGCCGATCTGCGGGTGGTCTCCGAGACCGCGCGTTTCCAGTTCCCGGTCGCCAAATACGGCATCGCCCTGGACAACTGGAGCATCCGCCGACTGTCCTCATTGGTCGGATACGGGCGTGCGCGTGGCATGCTGCTGGCCGCCGAGCCACTCGACGCACAGGCCGCCTTCCAGACCGGAATGGCCAACCGCATCGGAGAGCTTGCCGACGCGCAGGCGTGGGCGGCCGAGCTGGCCGGGTTCGCGCCGCTGGCCCTCAAGCACGCCAAGCGCGTGCTCAACGACGACGGCGCGTTCGAGGATCAGCTGCCCGAGCACAAGGTGTTGTTCGACAAAGCCTGGAGCAGCCAAGACATCATCGAGGCTCAGGTCGCACGAATCCAGAAGCGTCCTCCCAACTTTCAGGGAGCCTGAGCATGCGGGCGCTCTGGGTTGGCGCCGGCGCAGCTCTTGCGTCGACGTGGATCGGTCGCGCCCTGCGTGACGTCCCGCGGACGTTGGGCGCCAGCAAGGAACGCATCGCCGAGGTTGCCGAGGGATCGGCGCAATACCGGAACGGTTCCTTCCATAACGCCGAGCCGGCGCGGCAGTTTGTCCCCGATGCGGATCCGACTTCTCTGTTGCGCGGACTGCTGACACGGCAGGGTGCTGGCAGCCCCAAGGGGGAGGTGCCTCTGGTGGTCCCCGAGCTTGCCGGTCCACCAGCGGATTTAGCGGTTACCTGGTTCGGGCATTCCAGTGTGCTCGTGGAGGTTGATGGTTATCGGGTGCTCACCGATCCGGTGTGGAGCGACCGCTGCTCGCCCTCCCGTGCCGTAGGGCCGCACCGCCAGCATCCGGTGCCCCTGGAGCTATCGGCGTTGCCCGCGCTGGACGCCGTGGTGATCAGTCATGACCACTACGACCATCTCGATATGGACTCGATCATCGCGTTGACCCGCAGCCAGAACGCGGTGTTCGTGGTGCCACTCGGGGTCGGGGCGCACCTGCGCGGTTGGGGTGTCTCACCGGCACGGGTCATCGAGCTCGATTGGGATCAGAGCCATCAGCTCGGAAAGCTCACGCTCACCTGCACGCAGGCCCGGCATTTCTCGGGCAGATCACTTGCCCGCAACACCACGTTGTGGGCGTCCTGGGTCATCGCCGGGCCCAGGAACAAGGTGTTTTTCGGTGGCGACACCGGATACACCAAGGCGTTCAAGGTCATTGGCGATACCTACGGGCCCTTTGATCTCACCCTGTTGCCGGTCGGGGCCTACAACACCCAGTGGCCGGATATCCACATGAATCCCGAAGAGGCCGTCCAAACTCACCGGGATCTCGCGACCTCTCAGGCGCCATTGCTGCCCATTCACTGGGCGACGTTCAACCTGGCACTGCATCCGTGGGACGAGCCGATCGAGCGGGTGCTTACCGCCGCCGGCGAGCAGGGTGTCACGGTCGTGGTGCCCAAGCCCGGGCAGCGGGCCGATGCGCAGCGGCCCGCCGCCCCCGACGGCTGGTGGCGTCTTTCTTAGCCCTTGTGCCCTTGGAGCAGGAACGCGGGCTGCTTGTTGCGGCCTTTCTCGTCCTTGTGGAATACGGGCATCTGGAAGTCGACACCCGGAATGACGGCCGGGATGTTTGAGTGGATAAACGCCGGGCGCAGCTCGTCGATCACCCAGTAGGGCTCGACCGCCGCACGCAGCTCGTCCTCGGTGACCGCGTTGGGGCCGATGCCGGGCGGAAAGGCGCCCACCGCGAAGACCAGCACGTAGTACGACGCGCCCGGTGCCGCCGCACGAGAGATCGACTGCTGGTAGCCCTCGCGCGCTTCGACGGGGATGGAGTGGAACAGCGTGCTGTCGACGATGGTGTTGAAACGACCGTCGTAACCGGAGAAGTCCGTGATGTCGGCGACCTCGAAGCTGGCGTTGGTCAGGCCGCGCTCGGCGGCCGCGGTCCGTGCCGCCTCGATCGCGGTGGGGGACAGGTCAAGGCCGAGGGTGGTGTGTCCCTGTGTGGCCAGCCGCAGCGAGGTTTCGGCGTGCCCGCATCCGACGTCGAGGACGTCGCCGTGGAACTTGCCGGCCTCGATCAGCGCGGCCAGCTCGGGTTGCGGCTCGCCGATGTTCCACGGCGGCTCACCCTGGAAGATCTCGCTCTTACCTTGGTATGAGGCGTCCCAGTCCGGCAGCTCGTTTGATGTCATACCACCTGACATTACCCGCGTTCGCCGCGATCACGCCAGGATGATCGGCCCAAATAATCGTGCGGTGTTCGCCCTCGGCGGCCGTGCCAGGCGGTCGCCGGTCGCTACTGTGCAGGGGTGGCAACGATCGAGGAGTTGACGTCGGGTGGATTGACCGCCGCCGAGGTCGCTGAGCGCGTAGCGCAGGGGAAGACCAACGATGTCCCGTCTCGTGCGGCACGCAGTGTGTCGGACATCGTGCGAGCCAATGTCTTCACCCGTATCAACGCGATCCTCGGTGTGCTGCTGATCATCGTGCTGTCTACCGGCTCAGTCATCAACGGCGCGTTCGGCCTGCTGATCATTGCCAACAGCGCCGTCGGCATCATTCAGGAGCTACGCGCCAAGCAGACGCTCGACAAGCTCGCCATTGTCGGCCAGACCCGGCCGGTGGTGCGGCGCGACGGTGCGGCCATGGCGCTCGCGCCCAACGACGTGGTTCTCGACGACATCATCGAGCTGGGGCCCGGCGATCAGATCGTGGTGGACGGCGAGGTCATCGAGGAGGCCGCTCTCGAGGTCGACGAGTCGCTGCTGACCGGTGAGGCCGATCCCATCGATAAGACCGTGGGTTCCCCCGTGCTTTCGGGGAGCTTCGTGGTCGCCGGCAGCGGTGCGTATCGGGCGACCAAGGTCGGGCGCGAGGCCTACGCGGCCAAGCTGGCTGAGGAAGCCTCGAAGTTCACCTTGGTGCATTCCGAACTGCGCAATGGCATCAACAAGATTCTGCAGTTCATCACGTACCTACTGCTGCCCGCGGGCGCGCTGGTTATCTACACCCAGCTGTTCACCACAGATGACAGTTGGCAGGAATCGGTGCTTCGCATGGTGGGCGCGCTGGTCCCGATGGTGCCCGAAGGCCTGGTGTTGATGACGTCAATTGCCTTCGCGGTCGGTGTGGTTCGACTGGGGCGGCGCCAATGCCTGGTGCAGGAGCTGCCCGCCATCGAGGGTCTGGCTCGAGTGGACACGGTATGCGCCGACAAGACCGGCACCCTCACGGAGAACGGCATGCGGCTCTCGGATGTGAAGAAACTGGGCGCCGACGGTGATCACGCGGACGCATTGACGGCGCTATCGCAACTCGCGGCCGATGATCCGCGACCCAATGCGAGCATCGCCGCCATCGCGGAGGCGTACGACTCCCCGCCGGGCTGGAAATCGACTGCGATCGCTCCCTTTTCGTCGGCCAAGAAGTGGAGCGGTGCCTCCTACGGCGAGTATGGCAACTGGGTGATCGGCGCCCCCGATGTACTTCTTGATCCGGCCGACCCCGTCGCCACCACCGCCGAGGAGATCGGATCCCGGGGTCTGCGGGTGCTGTTGCTCGCCTCGGCGGAATTGTCCGTCGACGACGCCCACGCGCCCGGTGCGATTACCTCGCGCGCACTGGTGGTGTTGGAGCAGAAGATCCGCCCCGATGCCCGCGACACCCTTGATTACTTTGCTTCCCAGCATGTCTCGATCAAGGTGATCTCCGGCGACAACGCGGTCTCGGTGAGCGCTGTGGCCCAGACGCTGGGGCTCTCCGGCGCCGCCGTGGACGCGCGCACCCTGCCCACCGATACCGACAAGCTGGCCGACACTCTTGCGGATGCGACCACCTTCGGGCGGGTACGGCCCGACCAGAAGCGGGCGATGGTCAAGGCTCTGCAATCGCATGGCCATACCGTCGCGATGACCGGTGACGGCGTCAATGACGTGCTCGCGCTCAAGGACGCCGATATCGGTGTCGCGATGGGTGCCGGTAGCTCCGCCTCACGCGCGGTGGCTCAGATTGTCTTGTTGGACAACAAATTCGCAACCCTGCCCTATGTGGTTGCCGAGGGTCGGCGCGTTATCGGCAACATTGAACGAGTTTCCAACCTGTTTCTGACCAAGACGGTGTACTCGGTGCTGCTGGCGCTGACGGTGGGGCTCGCGGGGCTGGGCTCGAAGGTCTTCCACTACGGCGCGGTGCCGTTCCCGTTCCAGCCGATTCACGTCACCATCGCGGCCTGGTTCACCATCGGTATCCCGGCGTTCATCCTGTCGTTGGCGCCGAATAACGAACGCGCACAGACAGGATTCGTGCGCCGGGTGATGATGTCGGCAATTCCGTCGGGTGTGACGGTGGGCGTCGCGACGTTCCTGTCCTACCTGTTGGCTCGTCAGATTTTGCACGTCACCGGCAACAGCACGCAGGCGTCGACCGCTGCGCTGATCACCGAGCTGGTAGCGGCGGTGTGGGTACTTGCGGTGGTGGCTCGCCCTTATCGGTGGTGGCGGGTGGCGCTGGTGACATGCTCCGGGCTGGGCTACGCGGTGATTTTTGCGATTCCCTTGGCGCGAAAGACATTCATGCTTGATCCGAGCAATCTGGCCGTCACCGGCCCCGCGCTGGGCATCGGCATCGCGGCCGCCGTGGTGATCGAGGTGTTGTGGTGGCTGCAGGGTAAGTGGTCCGGCCAGCCACGCCATTTCTGGGCCACCGAAGACGACTGAAGTAAATCGGATGCGCGCAATAGGCGCGGTTCGCTATCTTTGCTCACGCGGAGATCAAGCGGCGCCCCGGCATCGCCGGTCGGCGTACCGCGTGTTGGGCCTTCGCCTTACTGGTACGCCCTCTTCAGGCTAGTGGGTTCGAGTCCCGCACGGGACGGCTTCCGGGCTGCGCGCCGCAGGGCTCGCGATTCGGTCCTGCGGGGAGCGCTGTGGCGATTCCTCCCACCGGCTCGCGATGCTGTCCGGAAGCCGTTCCTCCACAACTGAATTACGACAAAAATAGGTAAGAGAGGTGAACAAAGAATGAGTATGTGGGACTGGATCTTCGGGCAGAAGGTCACGATCATGGAGTGGCAGCGTGGTGTGCTGTACCGCGAAGGTGTGTTCGAGGCGGTGCTGGCACCTGGCGTTCATTACACACGCCCGCGTACCGACACTTTGGTCACTGTGGACATGCGAACTCAGTCGGTGCAAGTTGCTGGCCAGGATGTGCTGACCGTTGACGGTTTCTCTGTGAAGGTATCGGCGGCGGTCAACTACACGGTGTCCAACCCGAGCGTTTTCGCTACGGCCGAGGGCGGTTCGGCGCACTGGAACATCTACCTGCGCACCCAGCTGCAGGTGCGTGACGCCGTCGCGGCACTGACTCTCGATGAGCTGCTGGCTCGGCGGGGTCAGATTCTGGGTGCGGACGCTGTCGCAAGACTCGCGGCAGAAGTAGCAGAGCTCGGTGTAACGGTGACGTGGTTCGTCGTCAAGGACATCATGCTGTCCGGCGAAGTGCGCAAGGCACTGGCTGAGCCGCTGCTGGCGCGAGAGGCGGGTAAGGCTCAGTTGGAACGAGCTCGCTCCGACGCGGCAGTGCTGCGCTCGATGGCGAACACCGCCAAGCTGCTGCGGGAGAACCCCGAGCTGCTGAGGCTGCGGACCCTCGAGTCGGTGGCCGAGGGCAGGGCCATGGTCGTCCTCAACGCACCGTGACCGCTCGCGCTTAGAAACTGAACCGCATGATCCTGCCGATGTCACGCAGGGCGGGGATGTGCGAGATCACCTTCATCTGGATGCGGCCCGATAGTGGCAGGTGCTCCTCACCTGCCACGTCGGTGCTGCGCAAGTCGTCGACGCAGCGCAGCCCAGGATGCAGCGCTTCGATCTGCCCGGGGTCGTCGATCCCCCAGTGCAGGGTGGCACCCGCGTTGCGCACCGCGGGCACCAGCTTCTGCAGCGTGATCCCGATGCTGCCGTAGCAGTCGAAGGCCAGTTGTCCGCTGGGGAATCGGCCGGTGATCCGCCGGATCAGGGACTGGCCGTCGGCGGGTGTCAGGTACATGGTCAAACCCTCGAATACCGCGAGGGTCGGCCGGTCGGCCGGGATGCTGTCGAGCCATGCCTCATCGGTGACCGAGCTTCCGACCATCCGATAGTCACCGGCACGCTCGGGGAGCAGCGCGCGCCGCAGCGCGATCACCTCGGGATAGTCGATTTCGACCCAGCGCACCGTGTCGGGCGGATTGATCCGGAAGACGCGGGTATCCAGCCCGCAGGCCAGATGCAGCACCGTCGCCTCCCGGTGGACGGTGAGAAACTCCGAGGTCCAGACATCGAGTTGGCGCGCGCGCAGCGCTACCCCGATTGCCTGGGTGCCTTTGATCTTGGTTTTGGAGAAGTCGTAGTCGATACGCGCGACGGCGTCCGCGGCGTAGTGGTCATGAAGAACCGAATTAGGGGATGTGGCGTCTTGCGCGCGGCCGTACAAGGTGGCCAGCATCGTCTCGGGAGCGCCGGTCAATGTGATTTTCACAGGGTCCGTCACTCGACCCAACATACGCCGCGATCTCGTACTACAGTTGCGCCGTCCCAGACGAAGGAGAACACGCTCATGGCTGATTTCAAGGGTCTCATCGACAAGCTTAAGAGCCTGTTGGCGGGCAACAAGGACAAGGTGAACCAGGCCGTCGACAAGGTCGGCGACGCGATCGATTCCAAGACCGGTGGAAAGTACAGCGCGGTCGTGGACAAGGTGCAGGACGCCGCCAAGGGCGCGGTCGAGAAGGTAGAAGGCACCGAGGCCCCGAAGGCCGGCGACGCTCAGTAACCGACTGGCGCCGTTGGTTGCGGCGCTGGTGCTGTTCACGGCGGCCTGTGCGCGGGTGGAGGCGGAAGGTGTCGCACCTCCGCCTCCGTCGCCGCCGCCGGGTGAGGTGCTGTCGGATACGCCGTTGTCGCTGGCCCCGGATCTGGACGCCCACGCCGACGGTCATCTGATCCGATACATGTCGACCTCGGGTGCCACCGGCACACCCACCGAGGTGTCCGGAGTTGTCTTTGCCCCGAAAGGTCAACCACCGCAACAAGGTTGGCCCATCGTGTCAGTCGGACATGGCACCACAGGGCTAGACGACGAGTGCGCGGTTTCTCGTGCTCCCGATTTGCGGGGCTATATCTGGCTGGTGCGCAACCTCACCAAACGCGGCTGGGTGGTGGCTATCACGGATTACGAGGGACTGGGCGTTCCGGGCCCGCATCCGTATCTGGAACCGCGGTCCGAGGGCTTCAACGTGATCGACGCTGCGCGTGCCGCGGTGTCGCTGATCCCCGGGGCTTCGACCACATGGGCGGCCATTGGCGCTTCACAGGGCGGCCAGGCGACGTGGGCGGCCGCCGAGCTTGCGGGCGATTACGCCCCCGAGCTCGAGTTTGTGGGCGCGGCCAACCTGTCCCCGGCCGCCGATCTCACCGATATGGCGACGCACGTCGGCGACGGCCGATACGACTGGAGTCAGCTCTCGATGATGCCCACCTTGCTGACGGGGCTGTCGGTCACCGTTCCAGAGCTGAGGCCGGAGAACTTTCTGCACGGATCCTTCCAGGACAACCCGCATGACAAAGCGCTCCTGCTGGGGTGTCACAACGGACTGGACCCCGCGCGGGCAGCGGCCATAGGTAGATTGCGCGCCAACGATTTTCACGGCACCAGCGCATTGGACCCGGCGATTTTCGCGGCTGCTCTGAAGCGGATCGCGCTACCGCTCGGCCCGGCGTCCGGGCCGATGCTCGTGTATGCCGGTGGGGCCGACCGTCTCATCGACGCACGCTGGATCCACGCGGCGGTGCGACGGGCCTGCGTACTGGGTGACACGGTCCAGGAGATCATCGCGCCAGGTAAGGGGCACGTGGACCCCGACGGGGAACGGCTGGGGGTGCAGTGGATCGCGGATCGGTTTGCCGGGATCCCAGCGCCCAGTAACTGCTAGCCCCGGGTCGGTATCGCTCCGGTATCGTTTGCCGACGTGGCAGCCAAACTGAATTCCTCCATCGATGTGCCCCTCCCTCCTCAGGAGGCTTGGGAGCACGCCTCGGATCTGCGGCGTTTCGATGAGTGGCTGAGCGTTCACACCGCGTGGCGCAGCGCGTTGCCCGAGATCTTGGAAAAAGGCACGGTGATCGACTCGATCGTGTGCGTGAAGGGCATGTACAACCGGGTCAAATGGACCCTGCAGAAGTACGATCCTCCGACGGGTCTGTTTCTGGAGGGGCAGGGCAGGGGCGGGGTGAAGGTCAAGCTCCGGTTGACGATCACCCCGAAGGGGCCGGGTTCGGTCGTGGATTTCACCCTGCATTTGGGTGGGCCCGCGATGTTCGGCCCGATCGGCGCGGTGGTCGCGGCCGCGCTGCGCAGTGACATCGACGCCTCGCTGACGAAGTTCGTTCAAGTTTTTGCATCCGCGTCATAATTTGCGTTTTTCGCGTTCTACCTGCGAAAACACAAGCGACGGTTTGTGATTGGATGAGTTTCGAGTTCGTGTCGGTGGTTGGCAGGCTCCGGAATAAGGAGCAATATGGATATATGTCAATCACACGGAAGTTCATCGGAACGGTGTTCGCCGCTGGTGCCGGCGCGGTGCTTATCGCTGCTGCGCCCGCCGCCGTGATGACCACCGGGGTGCCGACAACCACGTCCAACCAGGTCGTTCTTGCCGATCCCGGCGGCTCTGGCAGCGGTGACGCGGGAGGCGGCGGTGGCTGCTACAACGGCGTGTGCGGCGGATGGAATCCCGGGCAAGGTGGCTGGGGCCATGGCTGCTACAACGGCGTCTGTGGCGGCTGGGACGGCCAGCGCGGCTGGGGTAACTGAGCCGCGCAGCCGCACGAATTAGTGCGCTAGCGGTCGAAGGGCTTGGGCCAGGGCGTCGTACGCGTCCCGGCGAGCTGATCCAGTGCCGAGCAGGTGATCCGGGAGGATGACTTCGTCGACGCCCTCCTGGGCCCATGGTGCGATTTGCTCCGCGATGCGTTCCGCGGTACCGTACAACACTGGAATCGGTGATGCCGCAGCGGTTTCCGCGGCGCGGGCCTCGGACTGTGGGCCGTCGGTGACGATGATGCGAGCCTGAGTGGAACGCCAAATCGTCGCCGGATCCCGGCCAATCTTCTCGGCCGCGGCGTCTAATCGGCCCGAGATCTCGTGGAAGGTGCCGGGCGCAGACCACTGATTCCATTCGTGGGCATACCGCGCGGTCAGGCCCAGCATCCGCGGCTGAGTGGCGCCGATCAGGATTGGTAATGGCCGCTGTACTGGTTTGGGTTCGCAGATGCCCTCCGCCAGCTGGTAGTACTCGCCGGCCACGGTGGTGGCTTGCTCGTTGAGCAGGCCGGTAATCACTTGCAGCCCTTCGGAAAACCGGTCGACGCGTGGTCCGGGCTTGCCGAGTTCGAGCCCGTAGCGCTGGTGCTCGTTTTCCTGCCAGCCGGCGCCCAGACCGAGCGTGAAGCGCCCCTGGCTGACGTGGTCGACGGTGGCCGCCCAGTTGGCCAGCACCGCTGGATGCCGGAATGTCATCGACAGCACCAGGGGCGCGAGCCGGATTCGCGAGGTGGCCGCGGCGAGCGCGGCAAAGATCGCGGTGGCCTCGTGGAAATCGGTGCGCTCCTCGGCGGTGTCCGCGTGCGACATGAAGTGGTCGGCCGCGTAGAAGGCGCGCCAGGTTCCGTTGTCGGCGTATTGGGCGATATCCAGCAGATCTGCCCAGGATTGATTGGTTTGTCCCCATATCGAGAAGCGCATGTCGTCCAGCCTAGAGCCGGTGCACATATCGCCGTTATTGCGTACTACCCTCGAAATGGTGGAGGAGCAACCAAGGGGTCGGCGGGCAGAGGTGATCGCTGCCGCCATTGAGGTGGCGGGCACCATGGGTGTTGGCGGTCTCACGTATCGCTCGGTGGACGCGGCGGCGAATGTGCCGAGCGGGACTACGTCGAATCATTTCCGTACGCGTGATGCGCTGTTGTTGGGTGTCATCGTCGAGATCGAGAAACTTCGCCGGGCCTTCTGGCGGGCGCTTGTCACCGAGATCAGCCCGACCACAGTGGCCGACCTGGTGGGTATAGGGACCGCATACGTCAAGGGTGCCGTCGGGGTGATGAGTACCCGGGTGCGGGCGTACATGGCGCTTCTCATGGAGGGTTGGAGCCATCCCGATCTGAGAGAGCCGCTACAGCGGGGCCGGGATGCGCAGACTCCCCGCACGTTGCAGCTCATGCGCCACGTGAACCCGACGACCCCGCAGCTGCACGCGGAAATCTTCCAGGACTATCTCACCGGCATCATCTATCAGCAGCTTGCCAACCCGCTGCCGGACTTCAATCCGCGTCCCGGGATCGAGGCGCTGCTCACCGCGCTGGTGCTGCCCCAGGAAGCGCAGCGATAGGGTTCTCGCGCCAGTCGGTATCGGTAACGATTCGCCGTGAAATGCGTTCCAGCGCTGCCTGAATCTGCTCGCGGTCTGCGCGATCTTCAAAATCGGGTGTGCGGGAAAGCCGTTCGACGAGGTACTGGTTGATCGCCTCGCTGATCTTGTCGACTTCCTGTCGCCCCGAGTCGGTGAGCCAGACGTGGTCATTGGTGCGCAGGGCGTAGCCATTCCCGACGAGTTCGTTGAAGGCGGGGTCGATGACCTCTGGTGGTATCCGGTACCACTGCGCGATACGGGATACCTCGGCAGACCCGGTAGCACGCAGAAAACGGTTGGCCTGAACCAAGGCCCACAGCGGAGCGATGGGCATCGATACACCCGCGTGTTCGCGAAGCTTGCGCAGGCCGATATGTGGGAATCCGCGCATCGCATTGCTGATCGCGATCTCCAGCAATTTGTCCGGTGAGACCGAATTCGGCATGCCGAAGCCCTCGCCCATGTCCGCGGCAAGGGCCGAGTCGGTGCCGCGCAGCGGGACCTCCTTGAGGAACAGCGCGACGACGAACCCGATGACGGCAACCGGTGTGGCACAGAGGAACACCAGATCCAATGAGTCGGCATAGGCGTTGATGACAGGTATCGCTGCCTCATGCGGCAATGCGTGCAGCGCCTGCGGCGACTGGGTGGCCTCGGGTGGCACCTTCACCGAGCTGATCTCGCGTGCAAGGAAATTGGAGAACAGTGACCCGAATATCGCCGCGCCAAAGGAGCTGCCAATGGTGCGGAAGAACGTCACGCCGGACGTCGCGACGCCCAGATCGTCGAATCGGGCCGTGTTCTGCACGATGAGGGTGAGTACCTGCATTGATGCGCCGATACCGACGCCCAGGAGGAGCAGGTACAGCGACTGCAGGATGAACGGTGTGGAGTTGTCCATGCTAGACAGCAGCACCAGTGCGATGGCCATGATGGCGGTGCCGGCGACTGGATAGCGTTTGTACTTGCCGGTGCGCCCCACCAGGGTGCCGGTTCCGGTGGAGGTGATGAGCATGCCCGCCACCATGGGCAAGGTGCGCATGCCCGAGACGGTCGCCGAGACGCCGTTGACGAACTGCATGAACGTCGGCAGATAGGTCATCACGCCGAGCATGGCGAAACCGACGACGAAGCTCAGCACGCAGCAGATGGTGAAAACCGGGTCGCGGAACAGCCTTGGAGGCAGAATCGGTTCGGGCACACGGGATTCCACCCAGACGAACAGCGCTATGGCTGCGACCGAGCCGACGAACAACCCGATAATCATCGGTGAGGACCAGGGGTAGGTGGTGCCGCCCCAGCTGGTCGCCAGCGTCAGTGCCGAGGCGCCCAGCCCGATGAGCACAATGCCCCAATAGTCGATGACGGGACGTGTCGCCTTGGCCAGTGCCGGGATGGCCCCGGCCGCGACCACGATCACCACAGCCGAGATGGGCAGATTGATATAAAACGCCCAGCGCCACCCCAGATGATCGGTGAACAGACCGCCCAGCAGCGGGCCGATCACGGTCGTCACCCCGAAGACCGCGCCCAGCATGCCCTGATAGCGGCCGCGCTCGCGCATGGGGATGATCTCGCCGATGAGGGCGGTCGCCGTCACCATCAGGCCACCGGAGCCAAGGCCCTGGATCGCGCGTGCGCCGACCAACATGGCCATGGAGCCAGCCATACCGCACAGCAGCGATCCGGCCGCGAAGATGAGGATGCAGGCGATGAAGACTGCGCGCCGCCCGAAGAGATCTCCGAACTTGCCCATGACGGCAGTGGCCACGGTGGAGGCGAGTAGATAGCTGGTGACCACCCACGACTGGTGCCCGGCATCGCCGAGATCGGCGACAACGGTGGGCAGGGCGGTGGCGACAATGGTGCCGTCCAGGGCGGCGAGCAGCATCCCGAGCAGGACCGCGACGAAGATGAGATTGCGGCGCTGCACGCTGATCATCGAGCTCGCGGCTTCCTGATCGACGGTTTCGGATTCAGGTGACTGCGTAGACATCGTTACCCACTCTAAAGTATTTAATTTGGCATGCGTCTATTCTTATCCACATGGTCGATATGCGCAGCACAAACCGTGGTTCTATAGTTGCTGCGTTGTCAAGAAAGTTTCCTCACCTTCATATCGAGCTGGTTGGATCGGATGCGTCAGGTCTTCCGGGGGCGTGGCGAGGTATCGCGTTGTTATCGGGACGCGAGGCGGTGAGCGAAGCCCTGCTGTTGTGGCGCGGAGATCGGGAGTCTGATTGGCAATTCCGGTTTGGGCTAGCCCCGGCGGATGGTTCCACCGCGCTTGAACGCGAGACGGACGACCTCTTCACGCATCTGGATGACATGTTGGTCGGGTCCTTTCACGTACCTTCCGGTGGGCGGGAACTCATGTGAACCGCGGCCGTGCCCCCGCTTTTGACCTGGGTGTAACGTACGTCACAGGGCTCGGATGTTAGACCGACAGGAGCAGGCAATGAAGCACGCAGCACCCGGAACCGAGGGCAGCGCAGTCACTTTCGCTCCCCGATACGACAACTTCATCGGCGGGGAGTGGGTGGCTCCTTCCGATGGACGGTACTTCGACAATTCCTCGCCTATCGATGGCAAGGTGTTCACTCAGGTTGCTCGTAGCACCGCGCCTGACATCGAGAAGGCCCTGGACGCCGCCCACGCCGCGGCCGAAGCCTGGGGCAACACCTCACCGGCCGACCGGTCGAACACTCTGCTCCGGGTCGCCGACCGGATGGAACAGAACATCGAGAAGCTGGCGGTCGCCGAGACATGGGACAACGGCAAGCCGATACGTGAAAGCCTCAACGCCGATATCCCGCTGGCCATCGATCACTTTCGATACTTCGCCGGGGTGCTGCGTGCCCAGGAGGGATCGATCTCCGAGATCGACCATGACACCGTCGCCTACCACTTCCACGAGCCGCTCGGTGTCGTCGGCCAGATCATCCCGTGGAATTTCCCACTGCTGATGGCGGTTTGGAAGCTGGCGCCGGCGCTGGCGGCAGGCAACTGTGTGGTGCTCAAGCCCGCCGAGCAGACGCCCGTCTCGATCCTGGTGTTAATGGAGTTGATCGCCGACTTGCTCCCGCCGGGGATCATCAACGTGGTCAACGGGTTTGGCGTCGAGGCCGGTAAGCCGCTGGCGTCGAGTCCGCGTATCGCCAAGATCGCGTTCACCGGCGAGACCACCACCGGGCGCCTCATCATGCAGTACGCGACCGAGAACATCATTCCCGTCACTTTGGAGCTGGGTGGCAAGAGCCCCAACATCTTCATGCCCGATGTGATGGCCGCCGACGATGCCTTCCTGGACAAGGCACTCGAAGGCTTCACTATGTTCGCGCTCAACCAGGGCGAGGTGTGCACATGTCCCTCGCGGGCGCTCGTGCATTCGTCCATCTACGACGAGTTCATCGCCCGCGCGATCCCCCGCGTCGAGGCGATCGTCAGTGGTGATCCGCTGGATGAGGACACCATGATCGGCGCCCAGGCGAGTAACGACCAATACGAAAAGATCTTGTCTTACATCGATATTGGACGAAAAGAAGGCGCCCAGGTGCTCACCGGAGGTGACGCCCGCAAGGTCTCGGAGTACCCGGACGGTGCCTACATTCAGCCTACCGTGTTCGCCGGTACCAACAACATGCGCATCTTCCAGGAGGAGATCTTCGGTCCGGTGCTGTCGGTGGCGAAGTTCGACTCGCTGGACGAGGCATTGAAGATTGCCAACGACACGCTGTACGGCCTGGGCGCCGGGGTGTGGTCACGCGATATGACGAACGCCTATCGGCTGGGCCGCGGCATCAAGGCGGGCCGGGTATGGACAAACTGTTACCACCAGTACCCGGCGCACGCCGCGTTCGGCGGTTACAAGAAATCCGGTATCGGGCGTGAGAACCACAAGATGATGCTCGATCACTATCAGCAGACCAAGAACCTCTTGGTGAGCTACTCGCCCGACGCCGCAGGCTTCTTCTGATGGGCGGTTACGCGAAGGAAGTCCAGCCCTGATCAACCGCGTCGAGCTCACTCCGGCGGCGGCCGAGCTGTTGGCTTCGCTGGCGGCTAGGCATGGGCCTGTGATGTTCCACCAGTCCGGCGGCTGCTGTGACGGCAGCGCGCCGATGTGTTACTTGCGCGGGGAATTTCGTGTGGGTGCGTCGGATGTGTTGCTCGGCGAGGTTAGCGGGGATACCCCGTTCTGGATGAGCGCCGACCAGTTCGAGTACTGGTCACATACACATTTGACGGTGGATGTGGTGCCCGGGCGCGGGTCAGGATTTTCGCTGGAGGCGCCGGAGGGGGTGCGTTTCCTCATCCGCTCAAGGTTGTTCACCGATGACGAGGTGCTCGCGTTGGCGAATCAGCCGGTCAGGACCGGCGCCGACGGTTGAGGCGCTGCCGATTCCTTCGTGTTGTCGGTTGCCTGCAGAGGTAGTAGTTTGCCCTTGTCGGAGACAGTCTGGTCGGGTCGGTCGTAGGGGAGTGTCATCCAGTGTATGTAGCTATTCGAACTGCTGCGGTTGCTGCGGTGTGCAGTCTGTGCGTCGGAACCGGTGTGGACGCGCGCACTGTGCGGGCGGTTCCTTCCTTAACGCCTACGGCCACAACGCGTTCCGTGACGAATCAGGCGGTCTCTCTCACGTCGTTTTCTGACCTGCTGGCGGTGGCCGCTCCTCAGAACAGCACTGGGGCGCAATCGAATCCGGTCGCCACCGGGGTACCGAGTAGCAGTGATCTCATCGGGACAGTCGCCAAGCTCCTCACGGCGTCACAAGCCGCGTCGACCGGTTCGGCTCCGGGGATCAGCGCGGCCGCCGCCGAGCCTGTCGATCCGCCGGTAGAGCAGCCGGTTGATCCGCCCGTCGAGCAGCCCACAGATCCACCCGCGGCTGACGAGCCGGCGCCGCCGACTAACTTTCCGGGGACGCATTGGCCTGCGTTTGGCACCCCGTCCTACTTTGCGCAGTTGGCCTTTGCGGTGTTCCACGTTGTGGCCTTGCCGATCACGGTGCCTGTGCAGTTCTTCTTGGGCAGTGCCGAGGGTGTGCCGACAGTGATAGCCGCGGCGCTCAATGACTTGTCGGGCCTGCTAGGCCAGATACCCGGGTTCTCACCGCAGCAACCGGCGGCGCAGGCGCAGCAGAAGGTCGCAGAGACTTCCTCGCCGTTGCAGAAGGCGGCAGCAGCGGAGGCCGAAGCGCCCGCCGCTGAGGAGCCGGCGCCGGCTCCAGAACCGGAGCCCTTGCCGACCAACTTCCCGGGCCCGCGCCCGGCGTTCGGCACGCCGTCCTACTTTGCGCAGTTGGCGTTCGCGGTGCTGCATGTGCTGGCGCTGCCGATCACGGTGCCGGTACAGGCGATCATCGGTACGACCGAGGGCGTGCCATCGGTGATCGTCGCGGCGCTCAATGACTTGTCGAGCCTGCTGGGACAGGTGCCGAAGATATCGCTACCAGGGACCGACCCCGGGACCACACCGGAGGCATCCTCGAAGCAGGTCGATCAGGCTGTCACCAAGCCGGAAACCGCGTCCGAGAGGTCAGAGACCACCAAGCGCGCCGTCGATGCGAAGGCGCCCAGTACCGAGCACACGGAGCACGCGGCGAAGCCAGGCGATACGCCCGCAGAGTCGTCCAAAACCGAGCATGAGGCCAAGCCCGCTGATACTTCGGCGGACGCGACGAAGGTTGATCCGACGAAGGCTGTTGAGCCCAAGGTTGATCCGGCGAAGGCTGTCGATCCGACGAAGGCTGTTGAGCCCAAGGTTGATCCGGCGAAGGCTGTCGATCCGACGAAGGTCGTTGAGCCCAAGGTTGATCCGGCGGCGGCAGCATCAACGAAGCCCGAGCCCGCCAAGCCCGTTGCGGTCAAGCCGGAGACCAAGCCCGAACCGGTCAAGGCGGAGACCAAGCCGGAACCGGCCAAGCCTGAAACCGCCAGCCCGGTGAAGGTCGTCCGCGACAGCCTGAAGTCGACACCCGGTGGAACCACCACCACCGGCGGCACCAAGACGACCGAGGGATCCAAGGGCGCCGAAACGGACGGTAAGGCGCCCGCCGCGTCTACGGCGATCAAGGTGCGCGAAGGATCGACCCCCTCCGTGGGTGGCACGACCGATAAGCCCGCCGAGAAGCCCTCGACGGAGAAGTCGTCGACCGGTAAGAGCTCACCGGCTTCGGAAGGGAATTCACATTCCTCCGAAGGAAAGACGCACTCGTCCGAAGGCAAGTCACACTCCGGGTCTACTGACTGACGATGATCGTCAGCGTGTTGCCGTCGCGTTCGATATGAAGTCCGGCGCGCCGGGCGACGGCAGCCACGGAGGCGGCATCGTTGGGCTCGGCTCTGCTGCCGGCGAGGATGCGTGCCAGTTTGCCCTTGTGGGCCTTGTTGAAATGGGTGATCACCGTGCGCCGCCCATCGGGATGTTCTGTGAGGCAATCAACGGTGACCGCCTGCGGTAGCCGCCCCAATCCCGCGTACGAGCCCGAGCGTAGGTCCACCACCAGTTCGTCGGCGGCCAGCTCCGCCAAGACCGGTTCCAGTACCGGCTTCCAGCGGGCAGACAAGGACGGTCTTCCAGGCAGCTTGGACGAGGCCGACAGCCGATAGGCAGGCACCGGGTCGTCGGCGCGTAGCAGTCCGAACAGCGCCGAGCCGACAGCCAGGCGTTCGCGCGCACGCGTCGCGGAGGCGCCGCGCAGAGACGTCACGTCCAGGGCGTCGTACAGCACACCGGTGTACCGCTGCAGAGCGGGCATGGTGGGGGAGATCCGTAGTTCGGCATTGCGCTGGATTTCGGCGTCCTGGGAGGCCGAGATGCCCAGCGCCTTCCTGCATGCCGGGGGGTCGGCGGCAAGGGCGACGAGTTCGTCAACGAGTGCCGCGCGCACTGGATTCAGCGACGGTGTGGCCAGCTTGTCCAGGCGCAGAGGAACATGATCTCCACCCTCGCGTTTGGTTTCCGAGGGCGGCAGCAACACGATCACGCCACAGACCGTAGCGAACTGGCCGCCGCTCACGGCGCAGCGGGTCAGCAGCTGCGATGAGTTTTGGTGGTCTGGATGGTCGATATGGGTGAGTGCCCCATCCAGTACAAGGAGACCCCATGCCCACTCGTGAAGAAACTCCACTCGGCGCCCCCGCGTGGATCGACCTTGCCTCGTCGGATGTTGAGAAATCAAAGGCCTTCTATAGCGCGTTGTTCGGCTGGACCCTGCAGGAAGCGGGCCCCGAGTACGGGGGCTACATCAACGCGTACAAGGACGGCAAGGCCGTCGCAGGAATGATCGCGAACAATCCGGAGTGGAATGCTCCCGACAGTTGGACTACCTACTTCGCCACCGATGACATCAACGCCACGCTGCAGAAGGCAGTCGACAACGGTGGTGCACATTGCTTGGAGGCCATGGAGGTTCCGCAGCTCGGATATATGGGGCTCTTCGGTGATCTCTCCGGCGCCGTGGTGGGGCTGTGGCAGCCGCTGGCCCACAAGGGGTTCCAGCTGGTCGCCGAGGCGGGCGCGCCGGTGTGGCACGAGCTGAACACCCGTGAGTACGACAAGGCGGTCGACTTCTACACCAAGGTGCTCGGTTGGGACACCAAGGTAGAGGGCGATTCCGAGGAGTTCCGGTATGCGTGCGCCCAGCATGATGGGGAGCCGATCGCCGGAGTCAACGACGCGACAGTGGGCCAGTGGACGCTCCCCGAGGGTGCGCCCGCACATTGGGCCGTGTATTTCGGCACCGACGACACCGATGCCAGTGCGGCCAAGGCGGCCGAGCTCGGTGGTGTGGTGCTCACGGCCGCGCAGGACACCCCTTACGGCCGGATGGCGCTGATTCAGGACACCACCGGCGGTACCTTCTGGTTGTGCTCCGTCGATTCCTGATCGCCGCTGCGGTAGGCCTCGCCATCGTCCTCGCGGCGATGACGGGGCTCTACTTCTTGGTGAACGCGCGCACCTTTCAGCTAGCGGGAACCCTTGTCGCGCACTGTGCCACCGATGAGAAGGTGGTCGCGCTCACGCTTGATGACGGGCCGAGCGGCCGCACCTCCGAGGTGTTGGTGACGCTCCAGCGTGCGCACATTCCAGCCACCTTCTATCTGGTTGGACAGGATCTCGCAAGGAATCCGTGGTCGGGACGCCAGATCGCCGCGGCCGGTCACGAGATCGGTAACCACAGCTACACCCATCGCCGACTGGTCTTCGTCACTCCGGCCACTGTGCGGGAGGAAGTGGAGAACACCGATAAGCAAATCCGGGCAACAGGATTCAGCGGTGCCATAACCTTCCGCCCGCCTTACGGCAAGAAGCTCTACGGGTTGCCGCGGTATCTCGCGTCCCATGACCGCATCACCGTGATGTGGGACGTCGAGCCCGACTCCGAAGGGCCACGAACACGGGAAGCGATCGTGGAGGAGACCGTCTCCCGGGTGCATCCCGGGTCGATCATTCTCCTGCATGTGATGTATTCCTCTGGACGGGAATCGCTTTCGGCGATCCCCGAAATTTCGCGACGTCTCCAGGAACAGGGTTATCGGTTCGTCACTGTGTCACAGCTCCTTGCCACGCCGTGTCGTTAGATGTCTTCGAAGGTCGGGATGCCCCACTCCTCGTGTCCGCCGCCATGTAGCAAGGTGGCGCGGGTGACCGATCGAGTGCCGAACTTGTCGCGCAGTTCATCAAGGGTACTGTCGAGTGCCAGCGCGTTCTCCGTCAAACCCGTGAACGGAAGTTCCAATTGTGCTGCACCGCAGGGGTCGAAGTTGGATACCGAGAATCCGATCAGGGTGATCCCCCGTTCGGCGACGAGTGCAGTGGCCTGGGTGACAAGCTGTCGTGCCACTGACAGCAGCTGCTCGGTAGACGTCGTGGGCCGCGGCACGGTGTGTGAGCGCGTCGCGCGTGTGTAATCGTCGAACCGCAATCGCAGTACCACTGTTCGGCAACTTCGTCCGGTGCCACGCATCCGGCGGGCGATCCTTTCGACGAGTTGCGTCGCGATGGCGTCGATCTCATCGGCGCTGCGGCGCCGTCTGCCGAGTGCGCACTGCGCGCCGATCGAGCGTCGCCGTCGTCCACCCTGCACCCGTCGTGGGTCGACATTATGTGCCAGACAATGTAATTGGTGACCCATGGCCCGACCGACCATGGATGCCAGCGTGGACTCGCCGAGATCGGCGATATCCGCGACCGTATGGATGCCGTACACCCGCAGCTTCTCGGCAGTGATCGCACCGACGCCCCACAGCGCCTGCACCGGCAACGGGCGCAGGAATGACAGCTCCTGGTGCGGCTCCACCACCAACAGCCCATCGGGCTTGCCCTGTCTGCTGGCGACCTTGGCCAGGAACTTGGTGCGAGCGATCCCGACGGTGATCGGCAGACCTGCCCGTCGGCGTACCTCAGCCCGCAATGTTGCCGCGATATTGCGCGGCGTGCCCGAAATGCGCAGTAAGCCAGAGACATCGAGAAACGCCTCGTCGATGGACAACGGCTCGACCAGGGGAGTGGTGTCTCGGAAGACCTCGAAGACCTTCTTGCTCGCCGCACTGTAGGCGTCGAAACGGGGTGGAACCACCACGGCTTTCGGGCATAGTTGTTGCGCCTGCCGGCCCCCCATCGCGGTGCGGACCCCGCATCGCTTCGCTTCGTAGCTGGCGGCCAACACGACACCGCCTCCAACGATCACCGGGCGGCCGCGCAGCGCTGGATCATCGCGTTGCTCGGCGGAGGCGTAGAACGAGTCCAGATCCGCGTGCAAGATGCTGGCGGTTCCGGTCATGAACAGATGCTCGCACCGGGGTCCGACAGTCATAGCGGGTTGATTTGCCCAACCGCTGGTTGATTCGGAGAAGCGCGGGGCAATCCTTGGTGGCGACCGGGAGATATTTGACTTACGGCTAGGAAAACTATCGAGTTCGTGGTCGGCGGCATGGTGCAGTGTGCCCTACGTTTATGGCGAGTTCTCCAGGTTACTTCCAGCCTATTCACAAACTTTGCCCAGAAGGGGTGGTTTACGTGCGTATACGACTTCGCGCCACGGCGGCCGCGACGGTTTGCAGTATTTGCATCGCCGCGTCGGCTTCCGGACTCACGATCCAAACTCCGATCGCGAGTCCGGAACAGCATCGGACCGTCTCGACACAGGGTTACGTCCTGACGTCGAACGACGGCACGCTCTCGCCCGCCAGCATCGGCTCGCTGGCCACCTTGCCGGGCGTGACCACA